>JBEKTJ010000038.1:0-39099 GCA_049516155.1 Bryobacteraceae bacterium | reverse complement strand
AGATCTGGTGCGTGAAATCGAGATTCGGTTCCGTCTCGTAGCCCGGCGTCAAGTCCCAGCTCTTGGTTTGCGTGTAATAGGAAACCGGCGATTGAAACAGGTATCGCCCCAGCCGGACCATGTAGCTGTAACCGACTATGCCGGCCCCTACGGAATATGCTATCGGATACTGAGCGGCCACTCCGCGCCGCTCCAAACGATGTTCCAACTGGGCGCCATGCTGCTGCACGGTGACGGTGCTTCCCGATAGTTTGTGGACGATGCGGGCCTCGGTAAAAATCGATGGGGAGCCTACGGACCTGCCCATCGGGGATCGCTCGAAGGCGGCGGCTTCGGAGGCGTGGCAGCGCGCACAGGGTTCTCCGCCATCGGCTATCGCCGCGCATCCGAGCAGCAAGACCTGAACCGTGCGCAGCCGGTGCATGGAGGTATTATCGCAAAGCCCTCGCCGCCCGGCACGAAAATGGCCGGCGGAGCGTTTGCCCCGCCGGCCATTTGAACAGATACCGCTACTATCGCGGGCGGCTTCCTGAAATGCTCAGAACTTCAGGTTTCCGGAGAACTGCAGTGTGCGCATCCCGACGCCGTTATTGCCGCCGAATGCGATACCGGTAATTTGGCCGACATTGGGCGCCGTGACATCGCTATTGAAACCGCCCAGGTTGGTGTGGTTGAAGAAGTTCCTCGAATCCATGCGCAGTCCGAAGGAAACCCGTTCCGTGATGTGGAACTGTTTCTGCGCCGAGAAGTCGAAGTTGATGAAGTGCGGACCGATCAGCGTATCGATCGGATAATTGCCGAACGTGTTGCCCTGCGGATACATATACGGGCCGGACGTACACACGCCGCTGGGGCAACCCTCGATCCATTGGTTGCGGTTCTGGTCCGGCGCATACACGGCTCCGCTTCCCATATCGGGCCGGTTGTTGGGTCCCGCGCCCGGCTTCAAGGCTCCGCCATAGTTGTCGATTGTTGGCGACTCGGGAATGCCGCTGTAATAAGTAGTGATAGCACTTATAGTCCAGCCGCCCAAAGCCAGATCCACTCCCTTGTTGGCGGTGGAACCGAACTTCTGGCCGTGGCCGAAAGGAATATCGTAGTTTTGGGCGATGGTCACCTGGTTGTGCGGCAGCAGACTGCTTTGCCCATAACCGCCGGAGCCATTCTGCGGGCCGTAGATGAAGTAGTAGTTCGTATCGTAAGGCCCGTCCCAAGTCATTAACTGCTGATAAGTATAGTTCCCCTGGACGGTCCAACCGCTCAAGGCTTTAATCGTGAGCGTGGACTGGAAGGAGTTGTATTGCTGGTTCGTACAGTTGCAATAATACCCCAAGCCCTGGGTCCATCCGTATAGCGTGTAGTACGGCTGCGTCGCTGTTTGGGTGGTCGAGTTCCATTCGGCCTCATTCGGGTTGATGGTATTGCTGGTGCCTATCCAGCCGTGGCGCGTGGAATTACCCACATAGCCACCCGAGATCGCGATCTTGTTAGTAAGTTGCCGCTGGATGGTGCCGTTGTATTGGTAGACCACCGGCATGGTGAAGATATCGGGCCGGAACTTCGGGCTGATCCCGTTGGGGAGGGGAAAGGTTCCGTTAGAGCTCACCGTGATCGGCGCCAGGGTCGACGGCCCTTGATTGAGGTTGAACACCGAGGCGAACGGTTGCGTGGACACGTTGTTGATCTGCTGATAGTCCAGCACAGGCGGGTTCTGGGTCACGTTGTGTCCAAACGTGGAACCAAAGGTTCCCAGGTTGTACGACCAGCCATAGCCCGCACGGACGACGGTCTTCTTGTCGATCTGGTAAGCTAAGCCCACCCTAGGCGCAAATTCGTGCCAGTTCATCTGTTGGATGCCATGCGAGGAGACGCCCCCTTCGCCGAAAACGTACATCAGGCCGTTCGCCAGATCCAAAGTCGCGCCGTTCCCGGCGGCGTTCACGCTTTCCGGAAACACCATTTCCCAGCGCACACCTAGTGTAGCGGTCAGTTTCGGTGTCACGCGCCATTCATCCTGTCCATAATAGAAGAAGCGCTTCTGGCGCTCCTGAGCGTTGGTGCTGGAGCTTACGTAGCGGTCGAAACTGGAAGTGTCTCCCAGCAGGAACGTGGCAAGACCCAAGCCGTCGGTCGGGCTTGCGCCGACTGACGTGACATCGCCCGTGTTGTTGCCGTTAAAGTACAATTCGCCGGCGCGATGGCTGTCGCTCGGTACCCGCAAGTTCATGGCATAACGAAGATCTACGCCGAACTTAAAGCTGTGGTTGCCATGGATTTTGGTGATGTTATCGACGAACTGAATTTGCCGCTCACTCTGGGTTAACGGGCAGTTACATTGGTTGACGCCCAAGCCATATCCCAGTTTGTCGTCGCCGACGCCGCTATCCTGAATGTCGAAGTACGGCATACCGGAGGTGTAGGTTTTGTCCAGGTTCAATCCCGGAATGCCCGCCTGGGTTGCTGGGTCTGTCCCATAGCCGTTGGGCACGTCGGAAACGTGATAGCGCATATATCCCAAGCGGAATTCGTTAACAAGGGTGGGACTGATCGTATAGGTCCAACCGGCGGCAAGGCTTTGGTTCAGCGCGCTGGAATCGCCCGCGTAGTTGCCGAAGTTGGGGCCGCCGGCTTCCAGGCCGAAGGCGCCCGGGGCTTGCTCGGTATACGCGGCGTAGCTGTAACGTCCGAAGATCGAGTTCTTCTGGTTCAAGTAGTAGTCCCAGCGGGTGTTCCACAGATTCCCGGTAATCGCTACGTCGCCGCTGGCATCGTAGTTGTTGCCGTAGCTGGTTCCGTTCGAGGCGGTATTGGGTAGCGGCCAGTAGGCCATGATGGCAAGGGCTTGGGGGCTCAAGCGCGCCGTGGGGATCACGTTGTTCGGGAATGGCACACGGCCGACGCCCGTCGTTTGATTGCCGCTGGCCGGATCGTAGATCTGGTAGTTCGGGCTGGCCGCCAGCCAATCGCCCAGATTGCCGGTGCGGTCTTGGGCGGTGGGTACGGAGGTGTTCAGGGATCCACCCAGCGCTTGGCGGTTCAATTGCGCATCGCCGAAGAAGAAGAGCTTGTCTTTGATTATTCTGCCGCCAATCGCTCCGCCAAACTGATTCTGCCGGTATACCGGGTTGCCGTTGGTAAAGGGGTTTCTGGCGAAGTCCGTGAACCCCGGGGTGTTCACTTGCAGGTACTCAAACGCATCCCCATGGAAATCGTTGGTGCCGGATTTGGTCGAGTAGCTGGCAATGCCGCCACCCGTGTATGAGAATTCGGCATCGAAGTTCTGGTTGGCTTGCTTCACCTCCGCGACCGAATCGAATGTCGGGTTGATAACGATGATGCCCAGGATAGGATCTTGGTTGGTAGTTCCGTCCAATTCATATCCCATCGCATCGAAGACCTGCCCGTTCACCACCATCTGCACACTGCCTTGAGGATTTTCATCAGAGGCGTGCGCCCACCCAAAGGGCACCGTTCCCGGATTCAGCAACTCGAAGGCCTGCAGGTTCCTCCCCACGCTGGGCAACTCTTCTATTTGGTGCGCGTCAAAAGTTTGGGCGACGTCCGCCCGGTCCGACTGCAACAGCGGCGCGGCGGCGGTTACATCCACTTCCTGCGTGACATTGCCGACCTGCATCGCCACATCGAAGCGCGCGACTGCGTCAACCTGTACCGTAATCTGGTTGGAGACGGTCTTCTGAAACCCGGCCGCTTCGATGGTGACTTGGTACTGGCCTGGAATAAGCTGGCCTTTGGTGTAGTTGCCCGACTCGTTGGTTGTGACGTCGAACGTTGTGCCCTTTTGGACGTCGGTAATGGTGACCTTCGCGCCATTGACGGCCGCGCCGGAAGGGTCCGTAACTGTTCCCACGATGCTGCCAAAAACCTGTTGTGCGCTGAGCGTTCCGCTAAGACAGAACACCGCTAAAACACTAAAGATGGCGAACGAAGCCAATTTTCGCAGACTGAGCATTATCTTCTCCCCTGTTTTTCAAAGCCTTGTGTTGCAAAATACGCGATACTGAAATGCAAAACTAACCTTGCATGGTACCCCACGCCCGTGCAACCTTAGCACTGTGATCGATGGTTGAGAGAATAATAGATCTTTAGTAGAGCCAGAACAAGTGCCAAGAACGTTTGTTACGGTTAAAAAATACAAACCCTTGTTTTACATACATTTAACAAGCCGTTACGTCGATACGTTACCTGTTACATGTTGGAATATGTACGTTTTTGATGACGGCCTCACGCAGGGGATATGTTGATCTGGCCATCTTCCTGCCCACCACCGGCCTATGATTGTTGGAAGGCATGCCTCCAAATGCGATCAGGGTGTAATAATGACTAGGTGACAGGTAGCGTTAAACGGCAAATCGGGATGCACCGGAGGCAGTTCATTCGATCGTTGTGCGCGGCGGTTCCGGTGTTCTCGTTCGATCAGCTCGTACGGGGTTTGCCTTTGGGCGTAAGATTTGTAAACGTAGCCCGTGAAGCGGGCTTGCGCGCCAAGACCATTTTTGGCGGCGAGCAGAAGAACAAATTCCTGATGGAGACGACTGGTTGCGGCTGCGCCTTCTTCGATTACGACAACGATGGCTGGCTGGACATCTTCCTGGTAAACGGGACCCGCTTCGAGTCCGACTGGAAGGCAGCGCAAGCTCCGGTAAGCCGCCTTTACAAAAACAATCGTGACGGCACTTTTACCGACGTCACGCTCGAAGCGGGAATCGGGCGCACCGGATGGGGCCAGGGCTGCTGTGTGGGCGACTACAATAACGACGGCCACGACGACCTTTTCGTGACGTATTGGGGCGATTGCGCGCTGTGGCGCAATCAGGGAAACGGCAAGTTTACCGAAGTAGCCGGAAAAGCGGGAGTTACCACGGATCCGGGCAATGGGCAGCAGCGCTGGAACACCGGCTGCGCTTTCGTGGATTACGACAAAGACGGCCACCTGGACCTGTTCATCGCCAACTACATCGATTTCGATCCGAAGACCACGCCGCTTCCGGAGTCGGGCCCCTGCCTGTTTAAGGGAATCATGGTGGCCTGCGGGCCGCCGGGGCTGCAGGGCGGCAAGAACATCCTGTTCCACAACAACGGCGACGGCACCTTCATGGATGTCAGCCAAAAGGCCGGGATTTTGAAGACGGAGGGCACCTACGGGTTGGGCGTGGCGGTTTCCGATTTCGATAACGACGGCTGGCCGGATATTTACGTGGCCAACGATTCGACATCGGCCGCGCTTTACCGGAACAATCACAATGGCACGTTCTCCGAGATCGCCATTGAAGCGGGGGTGGCGTATAGTCCGGATGGGAAGCCGCAGGCCGGCATGGGAGTGTCCGTGGCGGATTACGATGGCGACGGCAAGTTCGATATCGTGAAGACTAACTTCGCGGGCGACACTTCCAGCTTGTATCACAACATGGGCGGCAACTTCTTCGAGGACACCACTTTTCAGGCCGGACTGGGCCGGAATACGCGCTTTATGGGCTGGGGTGTGGGGTTTTTCGATTTCGACAACGACGGCTGGCCGGACATTTTGGCGGTCAACGGCCACGTCTATCCGGAGGTCGGGCAACCCAACGACGAGCAAGGCTACCGGGAGCGCAAGGTGCTCTACCACAATCTGGGTAACGGCCGGTTCGCGGACGTCTCGCAGGATGCCGGGCCGGGAATCCTGGAGCCGGCCTCCGCGCGCGGCTGCGCTTTCGGCGATTTCGATAACGACGGCGATCTGGACGTGCTGATCAACTGCGTCAACGATGTGCCGCAACTGCTGCGCTGCGACAGCCAGGTGAAGAACAATTGGCTGAAGGTGAAGACGATCGGGGTGAAATCGAACCGGTCCGGCATCGGCGCGCGGATATACTGCACACTTGCGGGTGGGCGCCGGCTGATGGACGAAGTGCGCAGCGGCGGCAGCTACATTTCACAGAGCGATTTGCGGGTGCATTTCGGTTTGGGCGGCGCGCAGAGGGCGGATTTGGAAATCCATTGGCCGAGCGGCCAAGTGGACCGGATCGGCGGCGTGAAGGCCAACCAGGTGGTGACCGTGACGGAGGGGAAGGTATGACACGATGCACGCCTGGCTGGCGGCATCCGTCATTGGTTGCAGGAGGAAGTCCTATGCGTTTCGTGTGTATTGCGTTCGGCGCGTTATTCGCCGTAACTGCATCATGGGCGTTCGGGCAAACGAATCAGGTATTTCGCCTTACCCAAGACGAAAACAAACAGGATCTGGAAGAAATAGCGAGGGTGCTTCACGGGACGGGAAGCATCCAGCAGGTGTCCATTGACGACCTAAAGGGGACCGTTTCGGTGGAGGGAACTGCGGGGCAGATTGCTATGGCCGACTGGCTGGTCCACCAATTGGATCTGCCCGCGGACGGAGGATTGTCCGGAGTACATGAGTACCGTGCGCCCGACACCGGCGCCGAGATGGTGCGCGTATTCTACGCCGGCAATGCCTCCAGGCCACGGGACCTGCAGGAGATTGTGACGGCGGTCCGCTCGGTGGCGGATGTCCAACGGGTTTTCGTATACAACCCACTGAAGGCAATGGTGGTACGGGGGACCGTCCAACAGATTTCGCTGGCTGCGTGGATAGTGGATCAGCTCAATCAGCCTGCCGGCGCGGCTGCCCCGGCGCCGCATGAATTCAAGCTTCCCGGCGATGACGTGGCGCGAGTTTTCGAGCTGACTTATCCTGAGACTCCGCAACAGTTGCAGGAGATCGTGACGTTGATTCGTTCCGTGGGCGACGTAATGCGGCTGTTTACCTATGGGCCGCGGCGAGCCGTGGTCTTGCGCGCGACGGCTGAGCGGGTGGCGCTTTCCGCCTGGCTGGTGAGCGAATTGGATAAGCCGGTGAATAGGCAAGCCGCCGGGGACACCAGCGCATCGCACGAATTCCGCCTGTCAAACGATGCCCAAAATCTGGTTCGGGTGTTCTACCTCGGCAATTCCCAGTCGCCGCAAGACCTTTCGAAGGTTTCTGCCCAGGTCCGCGCCAACACCGGAATTCGCCGGCTGTTCGTTTACAACGCGCTGGGGGCTTTGGCCGTGCGTGGATCGGAGGGGCAGGTGGCTACGGCAGAGAAGGCGATTGAGGAGATGAAGGTACAATAGCAGACGCGCCATAGATGATCGGAATCACGAACTACTCTGTGTATGTTCCGCGGCGGCGGATGCGCCGCGAAACGATCGCGGCAGCTTGGGGCACGCCGGCCATGCCGGGCTGCAAGGCAGTGATGAATTTCGATGAAGACTCACTGACCATGGCACAGGCGGCGGTCTGGCCGCTGGCACAATCGGGCGCCGAATCACTGTCGTTCGCTTCCACCACCGCGCCCTATTGGCAACGATCGGCGGCCAGCCTGATCGCCGCCGCATGCGATTTGCCCGCGCAGACCGCCACGGCGGATTTCTGCGCATCGCTGCGATCGGGAACCACCGCGCTCCGGGCCGCGTTCGACGCTGTGGCAGCCGGCAGGGTCCGCACCGCACTGGTGGCGGCCGCCGATTGCCGCGATGGTGCGCCGGAGTCGGCCGAGGAAATGCTCTTCGGCGATGCGGCCGCGGTGGTGTCGGTCGGTTCCGAAGACTTGGCCGCCGAACTGGTAGCCACGGTTTCCCGCTGCGACGATTTTCCCGACGAATGGCGGCGGGATACCGACACGCACGTGCGCTCGTTCGCGTCGAAATATTCGCTCGCGCGGGGCTACACCGAGAATATAGTGGCGGCGGGGCTTGCGTTGTTCGAACAGTCCGGCGTACAGCCGGGACAGATTGCGCGAGCGGCGTTGACCTCCAGCGATGGCCGCGCGCACATCGCGGCGGCGAAGGCGCTGGGCATTCCCGCGGCACGCGTGGAAGACGTCCGTGCGGGCGATATCGGAATCACCGGCGCAGCGATGCCTCTGTTTCTATTGGCGCATGCCCTGGATCGCGCCAAGGCCGGCGATCTGATTCTGGCGATTGCCTACGGCGACGGGGCGGACGGGTTCCTATTCCGCGCGCTAGGTGGCGGCTCGAGGCTTCGGTCGGATAGTCCCACGCTGGAGCATGGGATGGAATATCCGACCTATCAGGTCTATCGCAAGCTGCGGGACTTTTGGCGCACGAGCTGCGGCGCCGCGGAGATTTCCAACGTCCTGCTGCGGCGCGAGGAGACGCAGAACGTACGCCTGCACGGCTCGCTTTGCCCGCAGTGCGGCCTGTTGCAGTTCCCCATCGCGAAGGTATGCGGATCGTGCCATCATCACGGAGGCCTGACGGATAAGGCGCTCGCACGGCGCGGCCGGCTATTCACTTTCACGAAGGATTTTCTGTATAATGCACCAGTCGAGCCTACCGTGATGGCCGTAGTAGATCTGGACGGCGGCGGACGCTTTCTGTGCCAGATGACCGACGTGGACCCGGCGGCCGTGGAGATCGGGATGGAAGTCGAACTGGTGCTGCGCCGTATGCGCGAGGGACCCGGCGACCATTATTACTATTGGAAATGCAGGCCGGTGTAGCGTCGGGCAGCCAATCTTGGCAGCCGCCTTTTAAGCCGGCTGGACGCGCTGGAAAGCGCGTCTGCAGGCAGGATTGCCTGCCCCACTTGAGGAGGACGCGTGGCGGGATCGATTAAAGACCGGGTGGCGATCGTCGGCGTAGGCTGCACGAAGTTCGGCGACAACTTCGACCAGAGCTTCGAAGATCTGCTGGTGGAAGCCGGATTCGCGGCTTTCGCGGACGCGCGTATTGAACCGGAGCGAGTGGAAGCCGCGTGGCTGGGCACGTTCTCGCCGTATGCCGGAAACGGTAAAGCCTCCGTATCGCTAGCCGATGCGCTACGCATCTATGGCAAGCCCATTACGCGCGTCGAGAATTATTGCGCCACCGGTACGGACGCATTCCGCAACGCGGCGATGGCCGTGGCATCCGGCATGTACGACGTAGCGCTGGTGGCCGGGGTGGAAAAGCTGAAGGACCGTCCGATACGCGGCCTTGGCTGGGAGAACGGTCATCCTTACCAGCACGACGGCCTCACCGCGCCGGGCGTCTTCGCCATGGCGGCCAACCGTTATTTTCATCGCTTCGGCCATGGATCCGGCGCGGACCGCGAGGCGCTGGCCAAGGTGTCGGTGAAGAATCACCACAACGGCGCGATGAATCCTAAAGCGCATTTCCAAATGGAAGTGAGCGAGGCGCAAGTGCTTGAAGCTCCCATCGTAGCGTGGCCCTTCGGACTATTCGATTGTTGCCCGACTACGGATGGCGCGGCCGCGGCGGTGATCTGCCGCGCGGATATGGCCCGCCAATTCCGCGAGGATTATGTGCTGGTGAAGGGCCTGGGGCTGGCCGTCACCAGCGGGCGGCCCTGGTACGATGCGGCAAATGAATATGTGGGGTTCGCCGCTACCCGCTCGGCTTCCGAAGAAGCTTACCGCATGGCGGGCGTGCGGAATCCTGTCGCGGAGATCGACTTGGCGGAAGTACACGACTGCTTCACTTGGACCGAGATCAGCAACTACGAGGACCTGGGATTCTGCGGCAAGGGTGAAGGCATGCAGTTCATCGGCGAAGGCCGCAGCGCGCTCTCGGGCGACTTGCCGGTGAACCCCAGCGGCGGGTTGAAATCCTTCGGCCATCCCATCGGCGCGAGCGGCGTACGCATGATCTACGAAGTGGTGACGCAGTTGCGCGGGCAGGCGGGCGCGCGGCAGGTGTGCGATGCCGAACTTGGGCTGGTACACAATCTGGGCGGCCCGGGATCCGTCGCGTGCGTGATCGTGCTGGGGAGGCAATAGCGATGGACGTGCTGTATGCGCTGCGGCGCGCCGTGCGGCTTCACGCGGAGGCGATCGCGGTCTGCGACGGAGAGCGCTCCATCACCTTTGCGCAATTCGGCGATCGGGTGACGCGGATGGCCAGCGCGCTCCGCGATCTGGGCGTGCAACCCGGAGACCGCGTCGCAATTCTGATGCTGAATTCGCCGCGCTATTTCGAGCTGTACCACGCGGTGCCGCTGGCGGGCGCCGTGATTGTGCCGATCAACATTCGGTGGAACCCGGCTGAAATCTGCTTCGGCCTTTCGGATTCGGGCGCGCAGTTGCTGGTGGTGGACGATTACTTCGCGCGCGTGGCGCCTGCCCTGAGCGGTACTCTGCCGTCATTGAAATATCTGTTTGCCGGCAACGCGGCGTGTCCGGCGGGCATGGCCGATTATGAGGCTCTCCTGACGGCAGCATCGCCAGCCGCCTTGTACGGACCGCTGCCGGATGAAAACTCCGTCGTAGCGCTGTTCTACACCAGCGGTTCGACCGGCGGGCCCAAGGGCGTGATGCTGTCCCACAGGAATCTTTACGCGAACGCCCTGCACGGCATGGTGGCGCTGGCCGTAAACAAGGATTGGGTGTGGCTGCACGCCGCGCCCATGTTTCATGTGGCGGATGCGACGGTGGTCTACTCGCTGGTCATGGAGGGCGCCCGAAGCTGCTTCATGCCCGCATTCGATCCCGAGGAGTGCTTGAAAGCCATTGAGCGCTATCGGGTCACGCACACGTTTGTGGTGCCCACCATGCTGAACGCCATGGTGAACCATCCGGCTTTCGACCGCTACGACACGTCGAGCTTGCGCATGATGATCTACGGCGCATCGCCTATGCCGCTGGATCTGCTGCGGCGCGCGCTAGAAAAGCTGCACTGTCCGTTCGCGCAGGGTTACGGGCTGAGCGAAGCCAGTCCCACGCTGACTTATCTGGGGCACGAGGATCACACGCTGGAGAATTCCGACCGGCAGTTTGCGCCCGTGAAATCCGCCGGACGTCCCGTGATGGGAGTGGAATTGCGCGTCGTGGACGCGATGGATCGCGAACTTCCTACCGGCGATGTGGGCGAAGTCGTGGCGCGCGGCGACAATATCATGAAGGGATATTGGAATCAGCCCGCGATCACCGCAGATACGCTACGCGGCGGCTGGCTGCACACCGGCGACATGGGCACGTTCGATGCGCGCGGCTATCTATATATCCTCGATCGCAAGAAGGACATGATCAAACCCGGCGGCGAGAACGTTTATTCGCCGGAGGTGGAGTCCATGATCGCTTCGCATCCGGAAGTGCTGGAAGTCGCGGTGATCGGTCAGCCCGACGACATATGGGGAGAGGCGATCAAGGCAGTAGTGGTGCGGCGCCCCGGCAGCGCGCTTAGCGAAACCGAGCTGATCGATTATTGCCGGGAACGCATGGCGCACTTTAAGTGCCCGACGTCGGTGGATTTCATGGATACGCTGCCGAAGGGGGGCACGGGTAAGGTGCAGAAGACGGTGTTGCGGGCGCGGTATCGCCCGACCTGACGTCAGATCGCGCTGCAAGTCCGGGGTCCTCAGGATTACAATGGTGTGTGCCGGAAAGCCGCTCTCGCGGCCGATTAGACAGAACTACAAGCCGGCCTAAACCTGGGCCTGTCAATCCCTATGAAGACGGCACGGCACGAACTATTTCAGCCTATTCTTGCGGGCGAGATCTACGGCCCATCAGGATCCAGGCCTATTTAATCGCGTCGAGAATTGATCCGGAGGCAATGCCGCGCCACCTCCCGCATTCCGGCTAGATGCAAAGGAGAAAAGATGCGAAGGAGAAAACAACCGCTGCTGGGCGCTCTACTGCTCCTTCTGCGGCGGGGCCGCGCCTTCTTGGAGGCGCAAACCGTTCGGTCACCTCGCCGGCGAGCGGCGGCAACGTCCAACTCGGCCAAACCCTCGGTGTCACGGTAGCGGCTTCCGGCGGCACATTCCAGATGGTCCTGCTCTGTTGCACGAATCCCCTCGCGACCACCCAGGCGCTCGCCTCTCCACCCTACCAATTTCCATTGCCGTCCCGGCGAACATTCCGCTGGGTACATATTACCCGACGGCGATGGGGGTACTCAAGCCGGGTTCCCATCAACATCGTGGGCAGCGGTCGCACCGACCCTTACGGCTCAACCTTCAATCCTGAAGTTCGCGACCGGTCCGCCGGTCGACATCACTCAGTCGGCAAGCACCACGTACGTCTCGGGTTCGACGAGCGTGGCCACGGTAAGCCCTGTCGGCATGGTAACCGCGACCGAACTCGGCTCAACCTACATCACTGTGAACAATACCCGGAACGTGCCCGTAAACGTTCCGCAACCAGTAAACGTAGTCCCTCCAGTATCGCGACGTTATGCCGCCCACACTCAGCAGTTCACGGCGCAACTAGCCATTTCCGCAATAACAGGCTCAGTCAATTGGTCCGCGACGCCAGCGGGCGTGGGCACGATCTCCAGCACGGGGCTTTATACGGCTGCTCGTCCCAATTTCGGCGCAGCAGGTGGTCGCCATCACCGCGACAAACGCGGCGGATAACACGCAGAGCGCCTCGGCGAGCGTGATTCTATATCCGTACGCCTCGGTCAACGTGACGCCCGCCTCGGTGTCCCTCGGTCAGTCGCAAACGCAGCAGTTCAACGCGAGCGTTGCGAATGTTTCTAACGGCAATTGGCGGTGACCCGGTCGATCAGCCCGACCGGTACTGGAACTGTCGACAGCGCCGGCTTATATACTGCGCCGGCCAGCATTACTTCCACCCAGACGGTTACGCTGACCGCGACGAGCGTGTGGTGCATAGCTACGCGTCGGGGTCGGCGAGCATAACCTTGACTCCGCCGTAGTAGCCCGCGCCGTCCCAGGGATTTGTGTCGAGCCGACCTGACGCGACATCCGGCGAGCCCGACTATCTGGAATGTGGCTCCGGAAGCCGCTACCGTAACACTCAGGGTTTCGCCGAGCGGGACGTTGCTGCCCTCGGCGGCGATGTGATCTGAACGGTTTGCGCCGCCAGGAAGGCGCGGCCCGGCACCAGCAGGAGTAGTAAGGCCCCAGGAAGCGTTCCCGCGGGCCTAGTGGCAGTCGCACCGATCATTTTGTTTAGGTGTGGGTCGCGGGACTATTCAGCAAAGTTAGTTACAAGAGTTGCAACACCGCTTGAGATGTCCAACTCGGCAGGCCCGACGAAGTCCAAGTTCTCCGGGGCGCATCCCCACGGCTGAATCCGGCGCTCACTTCGCCGCGATCGGGATCTCGAAATACAGCAACTCCCGCCCGGTATCAGCCTCGCGCAGCCCGCTCAAATAGAGGCTCGATCCGCGTTGGTATCCGGTCTGAAAGTAAAAGAAGCCGCTGGCCGACTGTCCCGGCGGCAGCACTTGCGCGTTGAACGCGCGGCCCTCAATCTCCCAGGTATCCAGCGGATTCTTATGCCCGATGACTGCCGGCGGCGTTCCCGGCATCGCGGTAGGCCGTTTAGGCCCGATCAGATAGCGAACATCCTTGGCTGGCGTAGCGTCGATCCGGTCGCGGTTTGGTCCCACCCACACAGCTTGCAACGATTGCACACGGATGGTCTTGGGGCTGTCATTTTGGATGACCACCAGCACCGGCAGCACTCCGTAGGTGTACGGATTGTGTTTGCCGAACACAGGACGGGTATCGTCGTCGTTGAAATACGGACGCACGCCGATGGTAACCTTCTCGCTGGTTTGGTGCGACGCATAACTTGCCGCCGCGTCCGGAGTGAACTTTGGCTCCTCTTTCTTGGCAGGCCACGCCTTGTCTGGCGCTAGCACCATCGCTATACTCGTGAGGAGAGCCAACCGTTTGAAAATAAAAGGCATCTATTTACTGTACCGCCTCCTCCAAGCGCTTGGCTGTCCCATCGTCCTTCTCTATTTCCTATGGCGCGGCATCCGCCAGCGCGCCTACTTCGGCACCTTCAGGCAGCGCTGCGGCTTCCTGCCTGCCTCCTTTAGACAGACCGTACCCGGCGCGATTTGGTTGCACGCGGTTTCCGTCGGCGAGGTGATTTCGACCGTCGAACTGGTGCGGCAACTGCGCGCGCGACTGCCGCGCTCGCCGGTATTCGTTTCCGTCGCCACCCTGGCCGGATACGAAACGGCCACCCAAAAGCTGGGCGAACTGGCCAGCGTGTTTTACGCGCCGCTCGATTATGTCTTCGCCGTGCGCCGCGTCCTGCGCGCCCTGCGGCCGTCTCTGGCGATCGTCATGGAAACGGAGATATGGCCCAACCTGTTTCGCGAGGCCAAGCGCAGCGGGGCGGGTCTGTTGCTGATCAACGGCCGCATCTCCACCCAAGCCTTCGGCCGCTATCGCGCGTTGCGCTGGTTCTTCGGCGGCGTGCTGGCGCAGATCGATCTGCTGTTGGTGCAGAGCGAAGGCATGCGGCAGCGCTGGATCTCTATTGGGGCACCGCCGGCAAAAGTGCGCGTCGGCGGCAACCTCAAGTACGATTTCGAGGCGCCCGCGGCCGCGCCGGAATCGCCGGTCCGCCGGCTCCTGGAGCATCTGCAGCCGCGCGCCGTGTGGATTGCCGCCAGTACCATGGCGCCCGCGGCTTCCGGCGATCCGGATGAAGACGCCGCCGTAATTGCGGCCTTTCAGCAAGTGTCTGCGCGCCGGACTGGCTTGCTTCTGTTACTGGCGCCACGCAAGCCGGAACGCTTCGATGCGGCGGCCCAGGCGCTGGACCGCGCCGGAATCCCGTTCGTCCGCCGATCCAGGTTAATCGGCGTCGCGGATCTGCCGCTGCCCGGCGCCTTGCTGCTGGATTCCATCGGCGAACTGGCCAGCTTGTTCCCACTGGCCGACGTGGTGTTTATGGGCGGCACGCTAGCCTCCCGCGGCGGGCACAACATCCTGGAGCCTGCGCTGGCCGCGCGCCCTATCGTGGCGGGTCCGCACATGGAAAACTTCGCCGAAATCGCGGCTGATTTCCAGGCGGCCGGCGCGCTGGTCGAAGTGCACGATGCGGGTACCCTGGCTGTGGCAGTCCTGGACATACTGGAGAACCCCGCACACGCCGCGGATCTGGGCGCGAAAGCGGAATCCTGCGCGCGCGCCCGGCAGGGAGCCACCGCCCTGGCGGCAGGACACGCGCATGAGATCTTTGCCCGGCATGTGCCTCGATACCGTCCGGCCCAGCCCGGCTTTGCCTTTCTTTGGGTGCTATCGCGCCTATGGATCTGGGGCGCAAAGCTGGACCGAGCCCGCAATGTCTCGCGGCGTCGGCGCCTGCAGGCGCCCGTGATCAGCGTCGGCAACATCACAGTGGGCGGCACCGGCAAGACCCCCATGGTGCTGCATCTGGTCCAGCGACTGAAGCAGGCAGGTTGGAATCCCGGAATCGTGACGCGCGGTTATGGCCGCCACTCGCCGCATCCGCACCAAGCCGTCGCCGCCGGTGGGCGCCTTCCCGTCGACCAATCCGGCGACGAGCCTCAACTGTTCCTGCGCGCAGGCGTGGCGCCGGTCGGCATCGGCGCGGACCGCTGGCGCGTAGGTCAATTGCTGGAACATGAATTCGGCGTCGATGTGGTGGTCCTGGACGACGGCTTTCAACACGCACGGCTGGATCGCCGCCTGGACATCGTGCTGGTGGATGCGCTGGATCCATTTGGCGGCGGCTATCCCTTGCCGCTGGGGGGCTTGCGTGAGCCGCTCGAAGGCTTGTCGCGCGCGGATATCTTCGTGGTCACCCGCAGCGAGTCCGGCCGCGTCGCCGAAGCCGCCGACCATTTCCTGCGGAGCCGGAATCCGCGCGCGCCGGTCTTCTATGCGCGGGCACAGCCGCAGGCTTGGGTCTCCGCCGCGACCGGCGAGACCGTGGACCTGGATGCCTTGCCCCACACGCGCGTGGCCGCCTTCTGCGGACTGGGTAATCCGGGATACTTCTGGCGCACGCTGGCGGCACTGGGTCTCGACACGGCCGCACGCATCGAATTCGAGGATCACCACACATATAAGCCGCGCGAGCTGCGTTATATGGGCCGCCAGTTCCGCGACGATGGTATCGGGGCTGTGCTCACCACCGAGAAAGACCTGGTCAACCTCTGTGAAGATTCCGCCCATTTGCTCGCGCCGCTGCCGCTGTACTGGCTGCGTATCGGGGTAGAACTAGATCGGGAAGACGAATTTCTGGCCGCTATTTCGCAACGGCTACGGTGACATCAGGCATGTTGCAGCTCTCTGCGAGGGGACTTCTTCGGGGAGGGACGCTTGGCACGGAGGATGATAGCCTCCGCCATCTCCAAACCGAATAGTTCGACGTTTCGCATGCGGCGCTCCGGCTCGCCGTCGTCGACGGGAAACTCCGCCAAGAGGGATTTGAGGTTAGGGTCGTTAGTCGGAATCGGCTCCACTCTGGCGAGCTCGACAAATGCCTTTCTGCCGATCGATTTGACGAGGAGATCCACGAGTTCGCCGGCTGCCTGATATCTGCTTTTTGGAAGCCATGGGGCAGAGACGGCCAGATCCCACTCGCCAATCCCTTTCGCCCGCCGGAAAAGGGCGAACAAAGTGAATTCGCCTTTTTGGGAGGCGATGTGACGCATCGCTTTGCGGAAAACGTCAACGGCAATCACAGAAACTTCAAGAGCCTCTCTATGCAGTCTAACATTTCTGCCGTCTCCGGTTGTTTCCATATGCCTATTTTTCCGTAGCGGCTCTCGGGGTCCCAACGGACAACCACGGTCCACGCGACAGCATGCCTGGCCTTTATTCGTTCCCCGATTCCAGAGAACTTGAGAAGGACTTCCAGGTCATGGGTGCGCAGCGATTTGAAATCCTCGAACTCGCGCCCGCTCTGCGGAAAGTCGCGCCATTTGAGTGTGCGGCAAATGCGCGCCTTCAGGGCCAGCTCAACCGCATACCCGGAAAGATAAAACGCTCCGTCGAAGCGCTTGGCCTTCAGGAGCACCTGCGCGTCGCGCAGACGCGCCCGTGCGATGGACCGCAAGTCTTTCGTCGAAATCATCGGCCGTGTATCCCATTTTCTCACCGGCCAACCCCGCGTGTTAACCTGGAATTTCCCTATGAGTAACATCCGGATTACCTTGCCCGATGGCAGCGAACAGTCCGTCGAGGCGGGCAGCCGCCCCATCGATATCGCACGAGGCATCAGCCCACGCCTGGCCGACGCCGCTATTGTCGCCAAGGTGAATGGTGAGTTATACGATCTGACTCGCCCTCTGGAAGCCGACGCCGCTCTCCAGATCCTCACAGCCAAGGACCCCGCCGCACTCACGGTCTACCGCCATTCCACCGCGCACCTGCTGGCTGCGGCCGTTTTGGAATTGTTCCCCGAAACCCAGTTGGGCATTGGTCCGCCCATCGACACCGGCTTCTATTACGATTTCGACCGGCCCACCGCTTTCACTCCCGAAGACCTTGAAAAGATCGAAAAGCGCATGTGGGAGATCCAGGCGCGCGACCTGCCCTACGAGCGCATCGTGACCTCCAAGGACGAAGGCCTGCGCAAATACGCCGGCGACTGGATGAAGAAGGAACTCATCGAAGAGCGCGCCGGCGACGTCTTCAGTCAATACACGCTCGGCCCGCATTTCATCGATTTCTGCCGCGGTCCGCATGTGCCCTCGACCTCCAAAATCAAGGCGTTCAAGCTGCTCTCGATCGCCGGCGCATACTGGAAAGGCGACGAGCATAACAAGCAGTTGCAGCGCATCTACGGTACCGCATTCTTCAGCAAGAAGGAACTCGACGAATATCTCGCCAAGCTGGAAGAAGCCAAGAAACGCGACCACCGCAAGCTGGGCAAAGAGCTGGAACTTTTCACCGTAAGCGAGTTGGTGGGCGCCGGCTTACCTTTATGGCTGCCTAAGGGTGCGACCATACGTCGGCTGTTGGAGGAGTACATCCTGGAGCGCGAACGCGCCGCGGGATATCAGCACGTCTATACCCCGGATCTTGCCAAGGTCGAACTCTACCAGCGCTCCGGTCATTGGGAACACTATCACGACGACATGTTTCCACTCATTGACCTGGAGACCGAACAGATGGTCTTGCGTCCTATGAACTGCCCGCATCACATCCTGGTATTCGAGTCCAAGCGGCGCAGCTACCGCGACCTTCCGGTGCGGATCGCGGAGTTGGGCACCATGTATCGCTACGAGCGTTCGGGAGTCTTGAGTGGATTGAGCCGCGTGCGCGCGATGACCCTGAACGACGCGCATATTTTCTGCACTCCGGACCAGATCAAAGAGGAGTTCACGCGGGTCATGCAGCTTGTCGAACAGGCGTACCGCGACCTCGGCATTACACAGTACCGCTACCGGCTCTCCTTGGGGGACAGGACGAAGAAGGAAAAGTTTGTCGATAACGACGCGATGTGGGATTTAGGCGAGCGGGTGTTGCGCGAGGCCATGGACTCGCTAGGCTTGCCGTACGTGGAGGCTCCCGGCGAGGCCGCGTTCTACGGACCGAAGCTGGACATCCAACTTGCCGATGTGATGGGCCATGAAGAAACCTACTCGACGATCCAGGTAGACTTCCACTTGCCGAATCAATTCGAGTTGAACTACATCGGTGCGGACGGAAAGGAGCACCGGCCGGTAATGATTCACCGCGCCATCGTCAGCACCATGGAGCGCATGGTGTCGTATCTGATTGAGTTGTACGCCGGGGCATTCCCAGTGTGGTTGGCGCCCGTGCAAGCCATCGTGCTGCCTATCACCGACCGCCAGTCGGATTATGCCCGTTCGGTGCGGGACCAGTTGGATGCGGCAGGCATTCGGGTGACGGTGGACGACCGCAGCGAGAAGGTCAACCTGAAGATCCGCGAAGCGCAGTTACAGAAGATTCCTTATATGTTGGTGGTTGGGGACCGGGAGGCGGAAAGCGGACAGGTAGCCGTGCGTCATCGCAAGCGTGGCGATCAGGGGGCGAAGCCGGTCGCCGATTGCATCGCGGATATTCGGGGGTTGATCGATTCGAAGGCGGTTAGCGAGTGACTTCTGCGTGCGCCCCATTCCAGCGCCAGCCTGCGTTTATACTCTAGGCGGGTGAAAATGCCGCGTGCGCTTCGAATGGAACGGCCGGAAGGCTGCCGCGAACATATGGAAGCACGGCATAGCATTCGATGAAGCTGCCAGCGTATTCTTCGACCCTCTTTCGACAACCGGCAGCGACCCGGATCACTCGTTTGACGAGAGGCGTTTCGTGACATTCGGCTTATCATCCAAAGGGCGTCGCCGACCGTTTCGCACCTCTCTAGAGAGGATGGAGAGGCTATTCGAATCATCACGGCGCGCGAGGCAACTCGGGCAGAGAGAAAGATTTATGAAGAAGACTAAGAAGCTTGCTCCGGATGAACTCCGGGCCGAATACAAGCGTTCGGATTCTCCATCGTTGGTGCGAGGGAAGTACATCAACCGGCTTAGGGACAGTTCGAACGTGGTGGTTATCGATCCGGAGCTTGCCGATTTCTTCCCAAACGGAAACGCTGTCAACGCGGCATTGCGGTCATTGGCGGAGATTGCCAGACGAACAGCCCACGTGGGTCCAGGGCGCGCTGAGCCAAGCGCATCAATCGCGGTTTGGGCCGGTCGCGGATTGCATCGCGGAGATCCGGGGGTGGATCGATTCTAAGGCTGTGACTGAGTCAATTCGTCGCGAACCTGTTGGGCTTGGGCGGTGAGGCCGATGGTATCTCGCGGCAGCCACTTGAGAGGCTTCGCGGGCGAGGTTCGGGTTGTGCTGGAGCGCCGCCAAGCGGGCGATCGATAAGAGACAACCAGCCTCGCCCAAGCGATCCCCGATTTAGCGGTAGATAGGTAATGCCTGCTGGTAGTTCCGCCTTCTCTGCAAAGTGGGCGCGATTCCGTGCAACAGCACCCGGCCGCTGCACGCAATTGGCCTCGCCTACGCGCGACCAACTTGGCGGTAGATAGTCAGTGACTGCGCGTAGAGCGTCCCAGCTTCTGCATAGCGGCCATGCTGGAGCGCCATGTCGCCAACCTCTGCATGCAGTTCGCCTCGCCCAACCGATCGCCGATTTCGCTGTAGATCGCAGTACCTCCCGATACCGTTCCACTGCTTCGGTGTAACGGTCTGATGGAGTGCCATATCGGCCAATCGCTGTAGCAGTTGGCCTCGCCCAGGCGTGCACTGATTTTGCGGTAAATAGGCAGCGCTTGCTCGCAGAATTTGCCGGCCTCAGCGTAGCGGCACTGCATGCCCGCCACATCGCCCAAGCCCCATAGGCAGTTGGCCTCACCCATGCGCTGCCTGATTTGACGGAACGCGGGCAGCGCCTGCCGGTAGAGTGTCTCCGCGTCGGCATAGTGGCCTTGCGCCCGCAGCACATCGCCAAGGGTACCTAAGCAATTGGCCTCGCCCAGGCGATCTCCAATTTGGCAATCGATAGTTAGCGCCTGTCGATAGAATTTGTCGGCCTCCGAACAGCGGGACTGCAAGCGCGCCACTTCGCCCAGTTTCTTTACGCGGTTGGCCTCACCCAAGCGCTCACCGATTTGGCGGTAGATGGGCAGCTCCTGCAAGCTCCTCGGCATCTGTGAGCCGGCGGGAGCTTCGCGCCATCCGTCAGGTGGCCGATGTCCTCGAGTGGACGCACCCCACCTCCTTGCTCTACGGCCAGGATACGGCGGAAATGCGGGGCTGCGTGATGTTCTCGTAGGACTTCAGATCGAGGAGATGGTGGTCGTTCGTAACAACAAGATCAGCCTTGCCCTCCCGCCCGCACTCCAGAATCCGATCGTCGTCGGGATCGGCGGCGACAACCTGTAATGCGGTCCGAGGAGAAATGATTCGGGCCACCTGTGGTCGAAAGAGGGTTTCTTTTCGCGGCGGCAACAGCTCGAGTGAGGCCCAGATCTTCCCTGGAGCGCTTCGCATTCTTGGCGAGGCGCCCGGCATCCTTCACTATGGCAAAGGGCATGGTGGTGGCGCCCAACGTTGTGCTCCTCTGGCCAGTGTATGACATTTTCGGCCCTCTATTCCTTGCCTGGCGTGCGCCACGAGGCATACCCCAACTGCTGGGATTTGCTAAACTACAAGTTTCGCCGGTCAAGAAAACATACAGGATGTTGCTGCCCAGGGAATTCATCGCCTATCTCTCCCGTGAATTGGTGAAGAAATTGACGCCTGCTTCAATTGAAACAAGCAATCCCCAGGCGGTCGCGGAAATCATCGCCAATATCATCACCGAGGAACTAGCGGTCGAGGACCGCCTCAACGACGAAGTGCGCGAAATCCTGCAGCAGTACAGCGAGTACATGCGGCGCGAAGGCGTCAGTTACCAGGAGATGTTCCGCAAAGTGAAGAACACCATGATCGCGGAACGCAAGGTCATCCGCGCATCCGGACGCGATACGCACGACCAAATGAAGCTGTCGCGCGACAAGATCAACGACATGTCGCACAAGGTTATCGTGGCGCTGCGCAAAGCGCGGGAATTGCGCATGAAGAAGGACACCAACGAAGTGCGGCTCGAAATCGTGCGCGACATCACCGAGGTGCTGACCGCCGAGGAAAAGGTCGACCGGTTGGCACGGCAGAAGATCCGGTCACAGAAGCGCGAGATCCCCGAGGGCAGCGAGGAATGGGATCTGATGCATCGCAAATACTATTCCGAGGAGCTGAAAAAATTGGGCATCGATCTGGCGAGATGAGGGCGGAATGATGCCCGCTCTAGTAGTCGTCGGCAGCCTGAACATGGATTTCGTGGTTTCCGTCGATCGCCTGCCCGTGCCCGGCGAGACCGTGCTGGGCCGCGATTTCCAAATGATCCCCGGCGGCAAAGGCGCCAATCAGGCATGCGCGGCGGGCAAGCTTGGCGCGGGCGGAGCGGTTGCCGTCCGTCTGATCGGGCGTGTGGGATACGACGTTTTCGCCGACCATCTGAAGGCCAGCCTGGCGGCGGCCGGCGTGGATGTGAGCGCCGTGCATGCCACTAAATCGCAGCCCACCGGCGTGGCCTTCATCTGGGTGGACAGGCAAGGACAAAACTCCATCGTGGTGGCATCGGGCGCCAATTACGCCTTGGCCGCGGCGGATGTGGAAGCCATGCGCAAGGTCTTCCGCGGCGCGAGCCTGGCGCTATTCCAGTTGGAGACGCCCCTCGATACGGTAGCGGCCGGGCTGGCCCTCGCGCGTGAAGAAGGCCTGCGCACTATGCTCGATCCCGCGCCCGCCCAGCCCTTGCCCGCCGAATTGCTGGCGCGTGTGGATATCCTGACTCCGAACGAAAACGAAGCCCTGATGCTGCTGGGCCGGCAGCCGGCGCGCGTCGCCCGCGACGAGGCGCCGGAACTCGCGGACGCTTTGCGGAAGCTGGGACCGCGTAGCGTGATCTTGAAGCTGGGCGATCAAGGCTCCTACTACTGCGGCGATGCCGGATGCTTTCATACCCCCGCGTTTCCAGTTGAAGTGCGCGATTCGACCGCGGCCGGCGATACCTTTAATGCCGCCTTGGCGGTGGCTCTGGCGGAAGGGCAAGCGACGGAACGCGCGGTCCTGTTCGCCAACGCCGCCGCCGCGATTTCGGTCACGCGCATAGGCGCGCAAGCTTCCGCCCCCACGCGGGCCGAGGTAGACCAGTTCTTTAGGGCGGAAGCAGTTTGAGCTGCAAAGTCGATTGTGCCATCGGTAACACACCGCTTTTCCGCTCTTTTGCTAAACTAGTGGCCTGTGACACCGCACCCGGAACTCCGCCAAGCTCTCCTGCAGGCGCGTCAGCAGACCGATAGCCTGTTCGACCTGGTCGATCCCGCCGCGCTGTATGAGCGTCCCATCCCGGAGCGGCACCGCATTATCTTCTATCTCGGCCATTTGGAGGCGTTCGATTGGAACTTGATCGGCCGGGCGCTGGACATGCCTGCGTTTCATGCCGGCTTCGACCATCTGTTCTCGTTCGGCATCGATCCCGATTCGAGCGATCTGCCAACGGATCGGCCCGCCGATTGGCCCGCAGCCGATGAAGTGCGCAATTACAATGCGCGGGTGCGCAGTACGTTGGACGCCGCTCTTCCGGACGTGCCCGACGATCTGATGCACGTGGCCATCGAGCATCGGCTGATGCACGCCGAAACCTTCGCCTACATTTTGCATCATCTTCCGTTTGAACAGAAGTTGCCGCCTGCATATACTCTTGCGCCAGCCGGTCCGGGGCCGCAAAACCGCATGGTCCAGATCTCCGGCGGTCCAGCCACGCTGGGCCGCAAACACGGCCAGGGATTCGGCTGGGATAACGAGTTCGACCAGCACCAGGTGAACGTGCCGGCCTTCGCCATCGCGCAGTACAAAGTCACCAACGGCGATTATCTGGCGTTCGTCCAGGCCGGGGGCGCGGCGCCGCACTTCTGGGCTTGCCGTGCCATCGGGGGTGACGCTGAATGGTGCTATCACGGCATGTTCGAGGATATTCCGCTGCCGCTCGATTGGCCCGTCTATGTCACCCATGATGAGGCACAGGCCTACGCCCGTTGGAAAGGGAAGTCGCTGCCCACAGAAGCGCAGTTCCATCGCGCCGCATACCCGGACCCCGATCCCGATTCCACCCCCTTCGATGGCGGGAATGTAGATTTTCGAAGCTGGGATCCGGAGCCGGTCACAGCTTCGCCGCCGAACCGTTTCGGTGTTTCGCAGTTGGTCGGGAACGGCTGGGAGTGGACGGCTACTCGTTTCGAGCCGTTCCCCGGCTTTCAGCCCTTCGCCTTCTATCCCGGTTATTCAGCCAATTTTTTCGATGGCAAGCACTACGTGCTGAAAGGCGGTTCGCCGCGCACCGCCCGATGCCTGCTACGCCCCAGTTTCCGCAACTGGTTCCGCCCGGCGTATCCTTATATCTACGCAACTTTCCGGCTGGCAGAGAATTGATTCACAATTGAGTATGTTTCGAGACGACGTGCGCACGGGCCTCAGCCAGGCCGGACAGAAGTGGCTGCCTTGCCAGTATTTCTACGACGATACCGGCACGGCCTTGTTTGAGGCCATTACAGTACTGCCGGAATATGGCCTGACGCGCGCCGACATGCGTGTGATTCGCCGCCTCGCGCCGGTGTTGGCGGGCTATCTGTCCGCGCCTGTGGCCGTGGCGGAACTGGGCAGCGGCAGCGGCTCGAAAACACGGCGGATTCTGGAATCGTTGGCGCTACGCGCGCCAGTGACTTACTATCCGATCGATGTCTCAGCCTCCGCTCTGGCCCGTTGCGCGCAAGAGATGGCTGCGGTCGCCGATGTCCGGCCCATCGAAGAGTCGTATTTGAACGGGCTGCGCCAGGCGGTTTGCGGCCGGCATCCCGGTGAGGCGCTGCTGGTGCTGTTCCTGGGCAGCACCATCGGCAATTTCGCGCGCCCGGAGGCGCAGGATTTCCTTACCGAAGTGCGCGCTTGCCTCATGCCCGGAGACGCCTTACTGCTGGGCACGGACCTGATCAAACCGCTGTCCCGCATGTTGCCGGCTTATGACGATCCCGCGGGCGTCACTGCCGCCTTCAATCGGAACCTTCTCGCGCGCATCAACCGCGAATTGAACGCGGATTTCGCGCTCCGGAGTTTCGCGCATGAGGCGCGCTGGAATCAGAGTTACCGGCGCATCGAAATGCACCTGCGGTCGCTCCGGGCGCAGCATGTTTCCATTCGGGCCGCCGGATTCGAGTGCGAACTGCGCAAGGACGAAACCATCTGGACGGAATCCTGCCACAAGTTCCACGCAGGGGAGATCCCCGAGATGGCGGCCGCGGCTGGCTTCGAGTGCCGGGCGCGATGGCTGGACGACACATGGCCGTTCGCCGAGAGTTTGCTGACCGCGTGAGCGCCGTGGTCGAGTTTCGCGCTGCCTCCTACCGCATCGGCGCGCGCGAGATTCTGAAGGGTCTGACGCTATCGATCGAAGCCGGCGAGACGTTGGTGCTGCTGGGCCGCAGCGGATCCGGCAAAACCACTGCCCTCAAAATGGTCAATGGCTTGTTGTATCCCAGCGCCGGCGAGGTGCTGGTGGATGGCGCCCCAACCACCGCATGGGAACCCGTGCGGCTGCGGCGGCATATCGGATACGTCATTCAGGAGATCGGGCTGTTTCCGCATTACACGGTTGCCCAAAACGTCGCCGTCGTGCCGCGCCTGGAAAACTGGGATGCCGAGCGCATTCGCGCGCGCGTGGATGTGTTGCTTCGCCAGGTGGGTCTCGATCCGGAGCAATTCGCCGGACGCTATCCGGCGCAGCTTTCCGGAGGTCAGCGGCAGCGCGTAGGCGTTGCGCGGGCACTGGCTGCGGATCCATCCGTGCTGTTGTTCGACGAGCCTTTCGGAGCCGTCGATCCGGTGACGCGCCTCGATTTGCAGAAGCAATTCCTGGCGCTGCGCCAGGATCTGGGCAAGACGTCCATCTTCGTCACGCACGATGTGCGGGAGGCGCTGATGTTGGCCACGCGCATCGCTTTGCTTTGCGACGGCGCGCTCGAATTGTTGGCCACGCCGCGGCAGTTCCTGGATGCCCGCGGCGATGAAGCGCAGGCCTTCCTGGAGTGTCTGGCTTGGAAAGCGGACCGGCGATGAATACTAGCCTGGCAAGCGAGATCACGCAACTGACGCTTGAACATCTGACGCTGGTGCTGATCTCCATGGCGATCGCCATCGCCGCAGCCGTGCCCGCCGGCATTCTGATCACGCGGCGCGCGGCCTGGCGTCCCTGGCTGCTGGGATTCGCCAACGTGATGCAGACCATTCCCAGCCTGGCGCTGTTCGGCTTTCTAATCCCCGTGCCGTTGATCGGCGGCATCGGCAAGCGCACGGCCATCGTAGCCTTGGTGCTTTATGCCCTGCTCCCGATCATGCGGAATACGTTAGTGGGCATCCTGGGCGTGGAGGCCGCTGTGCGCGAATCCGGGGTGGCCATGGGGATGACCGGGAGCCAACTCTTGTGGCGCGTGGAGATGCCGCTGGCCGCGCGCACTATTCTGGCTGGTATCCGCGTGGCCACGGTGACCACCATCGGCACCGCCACCATCGCGGCAGCTATCGGCGGCGGAGGCTTGGGGGTTTTCATCTTCCGGGGCATCGCTTCTGTGGATACCACACAAATTTTGGCCGGCGCCGTGCCCGCCGCATGTATCGCGCTGGCGGCCGATGGCGCACTGGGGTGGGTGGAGCGGCGCTGGACGACGGGATGATGCCGCGAGTTTGCCCTTGTCAGGCGGATCTTCCGACAAAATAATCGCTGTTGTGTTTTTGGCAGCTTAATGTGACACAGTATTGGTCGATCGGATATGCGGAGTTGTATCGATTGAAAGAACCTGCCTCCTCCGTAAGCGTCGTTATGGCATCGCCACGAGGTTCGCCGAAATGAAACGACCAAATCCAATTTGACATCCACAATAATAGTGTGTTCACTGCGAAATATCGAAAATAAAAGGCACATTCCATGAGCAAGCGCATCAACATCGTTCTTCCTGACGAGACCGTGGCAGTGCTTGACCGTGTGGCGGCCAAAGGCACCCGGAGCCGATTGATAGATCAAGCGGTGCGGCACTTCGTCGAGACGCAGGGCAGGCAAACTCTTCGCGAGCGGCTTAAAGCCGGTTATCGCGCGAATGCCGAGCGCGATCTTTCGGTTGCGGCCGAGTGGTTCCCGCTGGAAGAAGAAGCATGGAGCACGTTCGAAGCTTCTCGCGAGCCGCGGAAAACCACGAGAGCCAAACGGACATGACGTTTCCTCATAGGGGAGATATCCACCTCGTCGAGTTTGATCCGGCCCGCGGCCCGAGATCCAAAAGACGCGGCCGGCCCCCATCATCCAGAACGACATCGGCAACCAGTACAGCTAAGTCACTATGGTGGCGGCGATCACTTCGAAACTGTCGGCAATGCCATACCCTGTGGAGGTGGTTGTAGCGCCCAACAAGCGGAATGGCCTTTCCGCGCCGTCCGCTATCCAGCTAAGCCAGGTCCGTTCAGTCGACCGCGAGCGGCTTGTGAGGCGTCTCGGATCTCTCGACGCGGCGGCCATGCTCAAGGTGGATCGGGCGTTGAAAATAAGCCTCGGCCTCGTCGATCTCTAAGTATGCCCTCCCGATTATGCTGAATGCGCTGGTGCGCACTCTGGGAATACCGCCCGGCTCCGTGCCCGCCGCATGTATCGCGCTGGCGGCCGATGGCGCACTGGGGTGGGTGGAACGGCGCTGGACGAATTAGGGCAGGGCGGGTGCTAGGATGAGAGGATGATTTTGGATCAAGCGGCAGCCATCCTGGGAAGGCTCTGCGTTTGCGGCCCACTTCTCTATATCGGCCTCTTGATGGCGATTGACCCGGTGAGCATCGTAAGGCTGTCTGAGAGGCTCGCCCGCGGGCTGCGTAACATCGAGCATGGAATGCGTGAATTTCCTTTGATGGAGCAGTTCCGTGAGCCGGCGGAAGCTACAATCTCTGAAGCGTGGCGAATCGCTTCCAGGCTCATTGGCTTGGCGTTAGCTGCCTGCGCCATTCTATTTCTAGCTGCGGCGACCTGAATTCCCTAAATTGCGCTTCGAATGGACGACATCATGATCGTACGTTCTCTCGTCTGTCTTTGTATTCTGGCCGGCTCAGGCTGCGCGCCGGCCGGCGCGCAAAGCATCACAGCAGAACAGCTACTCGATAAGGTACGCTCCGCCTACGGCTCGCTGAGAGCCGTACACCTGGTCGCCGAAAGGGATGAGACGAACTATCTGGAAGGCCGCCCGGTGAGCGCCTCATCGGAGTGCGAACTTGCGGCCGGGCCGGGCAACCGTTATTACGCGCGATTCAAGACGCCCGACGAAGAAGCCTTCGTAGCGAGCGACGGCAACAACATCTGGCGGGCGCTGGCGTCCAAGAAACAGTGGACCAAAGTATCCGGCGCTACCCTTGAGGGTGGCGATGATGAAGAGAGCGGGAGTGCTTCCGCAAACGATCTGCATGGCGTGCTGCAGGGCATCTTGCTTTACCACTTTCTGGCGCTGGCCAAGACCACGCGCGACGCGGCCATCGTGAAAGAGGAGGATTTCAAGCTCGGGCATGCCAAGCTGCACGGCTACGTTGTGCGCGGGCACAACGACCAGTCCACCTTCGAGTTGCTGGTGGACCAGCAGAGCTTCCTGGTGGTGCGCGCCAAGGAGCAACGCAAGTCGCCACAAGGTGTGATGGAGATCGTCACCAGGGTGAAGCAGTTGGATCTCGATCCAGCCGCGGGCGATGCGCTATTCGCCTTCGAGCCGAAGCGGGGGTGGAACGAAGTGGAGATGTTGCTCCTTCCCGGCGAGCAACACATGCTGCTGACCGGCGAGCGCGCCGCCAACTTCACGCTGAAGACCCTCGAAGGAGAGCCTGTGGCGCTCGGGAATCTGCAAGGTAAAGTAGTAGTGCTCGATTTTTGGGCAACTTGGTGCGGGCCTTGCCGCGAGGAATTGCCTACGGTTGAGAAGCTGCGCGCGGAGTTTGGCGATTCCGTCCAGTTCTACGGCGTGAACGACGAAGACACGTCGACCGTGAAGAAATTCGTCAAGGAGAAGAACCTACAGATGCCAGTGCTGCTCGACGCCCGGCGCGAGGTGCATAACCGTTATGGCGTACGCGCGATTCCTACTCTGCTGGTTATCCGCCCCGACGGTGTGATCCGCCAGCACTTTATCGGCTCACGCAGCGAACCGGCGCTGCGCAAAGCGATCCGGGCGGTATTGGATGGGAAGGCGTAGCAGGCCGGCTTTTGGCACTCAAGATGCCAGATACCCAAGCGCAATGCCGCATTGGCCCAGGTAGTAGGTGGTCCAGACCAGAAAATCGCGCATCGGTACCGGCTCCTTGAATTTGTGAATGGCGAGCAGCGAATCGGAAATCAGAAATAGAATCGCTCCAACTGCCACCCAGGGCTGCCGGAAGCGCGCCAGAATCGCGGCCGAAACCATGGCCGTGAGGGCACAGATATAGAGGACCACTGGCACTGCCAGCGCACCGACGGAAGGGACGATCCACACCGACAGCGTGGCGCTGTAAACCAGAATCGCGAGTACCGCTGCCAGGCGTGCCGGCTCCGGCCGGATCGCAGTCGTACGATTTCTTACAAATAAGCATATGTACGCCAGGTGTGTCAGCAGGAACGCGCCCAGGCCAATGGCGAACAGTCGCGCATCGAGATCCAGCAGAACATCGCCCGCGGTGGAGAACGCCAAGCCCAGCGCCAGCACTCCGGCATCGCTCCGCACGCGGCGCGACCGCATCGCGAGCAGGGCCAGCGCACCGACCGCGCACCCTTTTACTAGCGCACTGCCGGCGAACGGCTGCCATCTCTGGGTGAGCAGGTAGACGGTGCTGGCCGCAGCCGATACGTACAGCAACGGGCGAGAGCGCATAGGCTCGCAGTATAGCGCAGGGGCCATGGCTTGAAGCCAGGGTTAAGGTACGATTGAGAGCATTGCTTGTTTACCGAAGTGCAACTAGAATCAGTCCATAAAGCCGGGATTTCATGGCGATTCTACTTTGGATTTTCGTACCGGGATTCACGGCCGCCGGTTCGGCGCTACTCATATGCTTCATGATGCGGTGCCGCATGGATGAGGCGATCGCACTCGAACGAGGGGCGCTGGCGCAACTGCAAAGCGCCCTCATCGTACAGCGGGAAACGCTCGAAAGCGCCATCCGCGATGCCCGGGCCGAGGCGCGGCGCGTGGCATTCGACGAGTTTCTGAACGATTTCCGCGTGGAACAGCGCCAGTACGTGCGGAAGAGCAGGTTGTTTTTCATGAACCGGCAGACGCTGGTTGTGCGCGAACGCATGCTGTTCCGAAATCTGCCGCTTTCCAACTGGGTGGAGCACAGCGTGACGCTGGAGGAGAGTGTCGGCGGGGCCTACTCCGCGCAGGGCCTGACGATCGAAGCTATGCTGGGTTCTTGAAGCGGCTGATTATCCGGCCGGGCGCCATTGGCGATTTCATCGTCTCCATTCCAGCCATAGAGTGCCTACGGGCCGCGTATCTCGAAATCTGGACAGCCCCGCGGAATGTTCCGCTGGCAGCGCGCATCGCGCAGCATGCCCGGTCCATCGATTCCACCGGTCTCGATCTGCTGGAGGTAACTGGCCCCAGCGCGCTACTGCTTGAGGCTCTGCGCGGGTTCGACTCGATCGTTTCCTGGTATGGCGCCAATCGGCCCGAGTTCCGTGACGCCGTCGCCGCGTTGCGCCTGCCGTTTCAGTTCTTTCCTGCCTTGCCAGGGGTTGTATCCGGCTCACCCGCCACGCATGCGGTGGATTTCTATTTGGCGCAGGCAGGCTCGATTGAACCCTGCGCCAGCGACGGTATTCCACGCATCGCTTGCAACGCGGCGCGCGGCGGCTTTGCGGCGATCCATCCGTTCGCCGGGAGTCCCAAGAAGCGCTGGCCGCTCGAACGCTTCCAGGAATTGGCGCGGCTATTGGCGCGCCGCATGCCGGTTGAGTGGTGCGCCGGCCCGCAGGACGTACTGCCCGGCGCGCGGCGCTTCGAAGATCTCTACGAACTGGGCTGCCGGCTGGCCAGCGCGCGGATTTACATCGGCAACGATTCGGGCCCCACACATCTGGCAGCAGCCGTGGGCACGCCCGTGGTCGCGTTATTCGGCCCGTCGGACCCGGCTGTGTGGGCGCCGCGTGGACCGCAGGTAGGCATCGCCGCGGCGAACACGATGGACGAAATCACGATCGAACAGGTCGCGAGTCTGGTAGAAAACACGGTGAAAAACGCCCCCTAGGACGTTGTCCGCGTGTTATGATCCCTCCCATGTTCTGCCACAAATGCGGTACGCAAGTGAGCCCGGATGTTCAGTTCTGCCCCACATGTGGAACGTCGCTCGCAGCCGGAGCGGGCGGTCTTTCCAGCGCGCCGGAGATCCCATGGACGCCGCCGGCGGCCGTCGAGGTCCACGCGGGACGGTGGATCAGCGAGGGCTGGGATCTGGTGACCGCGGATCTGGGCAATTATGTGCTGCTGGCCCTGGTGTTCACGGTGCTGAGCGGGGCGGTGCCGGTGATCCTGCAAGGGCCGATGATCGCGGGGCTACACATCTTCACGATGAAGAAGCTGATGGGCCGCCGCGCCGAATTCGCCGATCTGTTCCTGGGTTTCAATTACTTCGTGCCGACACTGGTAGCCTCCATCGTAATCGGGCTTTTCGTCTTTTGCGGCACGTTGTTATGTGTCATCCCCGGCTTGGTGGTGGCCGCTATGTATAAGTTCACGTATCTGTTCATCGTGGACAAGCGCATGGATTTTTGGCCGGCCATGCAGGCCAGCCACGCCGTGGTGAAGCGCGATTATGTGGGCTTCACACTGTTTCTGCTGCTGATCGTGCTGGTGGATATTCTCGGCGCGCTGTGCTGCATCGTAGGTATCTTCGTCGCCATTCCCGTGACCTTCGCGGCCATCACGGTGGCGTACAAGGAGATCGTGGGATTCGACCCGCGCACGGTGGACGCGTTGTGACGCTCTCGATTGTGCGCCGCGCGGCGGCCGCGACGATGTTGTTCACTGCGCTATGGTACTTCAGCGTTCCGGGCAATCCTGACGTACGGGTCTGCGGATTTTACTGGCTCACCGGACGGCCATGCCCGCTGTGCGGACTCACGCGCGCGCTGTTCGCGCTGGCCAAAGGGCATTGGGCCGAAGCGGTGCACTTCAATGCGCTGGCTCCGCTGGGCTGTGCGATGCTGTTCGCGCTGTTCTGGAATGGCCGGATGCGCGCATGGTTGTGGAAGGGCGGCGTGGTTGCATTCGCAGTCTACGGCGTGTTTCGGATTTGAGGGGTGGGGGGAGTATGCGCTACGTAGTGAAAATCCTCGCGGGATTGTCGCTCTGGCTGCTGACAGCATCCGCGCAGCAGACCGGAATGTCCGACGTTGCCTCACAGTTGCGCGAGATTGCTGCGGCCGGACAATTGCCAGAACTGCGATGGCCGGATTTCTCAGACTATCGCGGGCACGTGCGGAACTTTTACGAGCCTGCAGGCTACATTCCCGCATGGATTCGCGACGGCCAACCCACCCCGCAAGCTCTGGCGCTCATAGATCTCTTGAAGCAGGCGGATAGCCAAGGTCTCGACCCGGAGGATTACGATGGCTCCCGTTGGGCCGACCGTCTGGCGCGCCTGCAAAAGCCTCACGCCGCGGGCGAAGGCGCGATCTTTGATGCGGCACTCACCGTTTGCGTGATGCGCTACATCTCCGATTGTCATATCGGAAAGGTCAATCCCGAACACTTCAAGTTCGGACTCAGTGTCGAAGCCAAGAAGTACGACTTGCCCTCGTTCCTGCGCCAACGGCTGGTGAATGGCGGGGATATGAAGGCGGAGATGGCGCAGATCGGGCCGCCCTTCGCCGGCTACAAGCGCACGCTGGAAGCGCTCCAGCACTATCTGCAACTGGCGCGGGAGGACGACGGCGAGAAGCTTCCGGTTTCTAAACTACCCGTTCCGCCTGGGAGTCCCTACGATGGCATTCCACGGCTGACGCGCCTGCTGCGCCTGCTGGGCGATCTACCGGCGGATGCGGCGGTCCCGGGCGATTCCAATCTGTATCAAGGTGCGTTGGTGGGTGCGGTCGAACGCTTCCAGACGCGCCATGGCTTGAAGCCCGACGGCAGATTGGATGCGCAAACGCTGGCAAACCTGAATACGCCTTTGAGCCAGCGTGTCGATCAATTACGGCTTATGCTGGAGCGCTGGCACTGGCTGCCCGACCGATTCACAGAGCCGCCCATTGTGGTCAATATCCCGGAGTTCCGCCTGCGAGCCTACGACAGCAATCAGAACCAGGCGCTGACCATGAATGTGATTGTAGGCAAAGCATTCCGGCACAAGACGCCCGTGTTCGAAAAAGACATGCGGTATGTTGTCTTCCGGCCGTACTGGAATGTGCCCCCGAGTATCCAGCGCTCGGAGATCGTGCCTGCCGTCGAGAAGGACCGCGCTTACATCGCCAAGAAAGGTTTCGAGGTGGTCACGCAAGCGGGGCAAGTGGTCACTGCTGGCGCCATTACGGACGACATACTCGCGCAATTGCGTTCGGGAAAGCTTGCGGTGCGCCAGAAACCGGGCCCTACAAATGCGCTGGGCCTGGTGAAGCTGATGTTCCCCAACGAGTACAACGTCTACCTGCACAGCACCCCGTCGCCGCAATTGTTCTCCCAGACGCGCCGCGATTTCAGCCACGGCTGTATCCGGGTGGAGAAGCCGGCGGAACTGGCGGCGTGGGTGCTGCGCGACAAGCCGGATTGGAGCCTTGCACGAGCGCAGGCGGCCATGCAAAGTGGCAGTGACAATGCGCAGGTGAATCTTACCAGCCCAATCCCTGTGCTGATTCTCTATGGCACTGCGGTGGTCGACCCGGAAGGCAAAGTGCAGTTCTTCGACGATATTTACGGGTATGACGACGAACTCAGGAAAGTGCTGGCAAAGGGTTATCCGTACCCTGGCTAGACGATGTTACCAGCACCGAACGCGGCCGACATCCACGTGGACAAAATCCGATGCCGCGTAGTATCCGACGCCGCCGCGGCGTAGAGCGAGAGCCGCATCCCTAAGGTCGGCGGTGCGGACGCCTGGCACTCGGATATCGATCGCCATGGCCTGCATATGCAAGCTGTGCAGAGCCACGCCAACGCTGTGACTCCGCAAGAACGTGTTGCTCCAGGGCGTGCGGTAGCCGCAGACGACATCGATTTCGGCATTCGGCTTGCCCAACTTAGCAGTCAGATCGTGCAGTAGGTCGAAGACCGCGGGATCGTAGTGGCGGATGTCGCCGGTACGGTGGTCGCGCAAATAGCGGTCCAGGCGGTCGAGCGCTTCGGCAAGGTAATGGCCGCCCTTGCGATAGACGATATCGAGGCGTTCGCCGGTGTGCAAGTGGAAGAACTTCAGGCGGTATTCGGGCGCGGCGGGCGCGGGCATACGAACGGATGCGGGCGCTAGCAGACGACTCGCCAACAAGCCTACCGCGACAATCGGGAATACTCTTGACAACTCGTTCAAGGTACCACAATAATCGAGTCCGGCGCTCGTTGTTTGGTAAAGCCGTTGCCGTCTTACTTGAGCCTGGTCTTTCTGCTGGCCCGTCCCTGCTCGGCCGCGAGGCCAAAGTCAGGCTCGATATGCTCGCAGATCAGTGACAGGATGAGCCGCGGGTTCATGATCGGGAACGGTATGTGCGCCTGGCTCTCTCCGACATGCAGATGGCACCGCGGTATCCTCAGAGGGTCATGCCACGTTTCAGGATTGAGATGAATGCGAAGCATCTTAATATTGCGCGACGGCGGCAGGTGTAGGTGGAATCGGAATCGCTTCACGAGCCAACCGCGCTGGCTCTCTTCGATCTGAATGTCGAAGGCCAACCGGCCACCGTCGACGAACTCCGCACCTGGGCAAGCCAATTCGTCGAGGCCTCCCGGGACCGTTGTAAGCTGAGGGACTCGGTCGTCCGGGCTGCCTCATCCGATCATAGTCTTCAGCTTGGCGGACTAGATATTCTCGAAGCTCTCGACGAAGGTAGTCGGGCTTGAGGAACATCGCCCGAAGAGCGGCATGTGTTCCACTTTCGCGCTCACACGCAAGCTGCAAGAGTTCATCCTCGATACTCAAGCGGCCGTGCCCTCGAAGCTCTGTTCCAGCCGGATCGCAAACACACCCGTCAGGCGATTACGTAGGTTCGGCGCCGCCGGTAGGAGGCGTTCCGTGACCCCTGGGCTGGCAAGCGGCAAAACCGCACCGTGCCTCGTCAGCAACACGATCTTGCGGTCGAGCGCAGTGACGAGACTTGGCAGCCATTGATCCAAAGTAATGAGAGTGACCCGCATATCGGAGGCCTCCGCAAGCGGATCTTCTAACCTATCGAGCTCCACGTCGACCGCCGCCAAAACCTGAACGGCGACTCCGATCTGGACCTGTACTTCGGCGGCGATGTCGGCTTGGATTTCCTGCATGGCGGATGCATCGGCAATCAGCAGATACAGCGACGGGCCGTCCGGCCCGATGGCGGCCAGTCTTCTAACCGGACGGAACGCAGTTGTAGCTGAGAAGCTGGGCATGCAGGGGTGGCCAGAACCTTGGCGAGCGCGGGATGAACCGCGAAGTAATCGGCTCCGCCTTTGAAATACTCGAGAACCTGGCGGTTCACGAGCAACTCCCGCGCGGACGAATTCTCAATCGGAAACTTGCCTTCTGCTGCCAGGCCGCGACTTATGGGTATGGCCCAAGCCGGCGAGGTAGCGATTTCCAAGTTGTTTTACCGCGGCGCTGACATGACGACGGCCGATGCGATCTTCATCGTCGCGATAAGCATATTCGGCTGACGAGCGCGCCAGGGTCAAGAGGTCGCGCAACACCCCGCCTGAATACTTTGCAATGGCGGTTATCTCCGCGCGATCCATGAAGTCGAGTGCTCCGCGCCGTTCCAGGATCTGCCGCAGGAAAACCGAAGCCCGCGGATCGGCGGCCGCGGCTGGGATGTGTTTAACCACGTCGAAATAGTCTTGCAGAAATCGGCTCTTGTCGTACAAGAAAAGCAAGGGCGCCACGGTGATTATAGAGATTCTCGTTTCCCTCAGTGCGTGGAGATCCTGCTCTGCGAACTCGCGAAATAACTCCGGCTTGATGAGGCGGTCGAGGCCGTCGACCAAAAGCGTAATTTGGGCTTCGTCCTCCATCAGCGGCGAGGCGATCGCGAGCAGCTCGCCCAGGATCTCGACGACCTGACTTCGCAGAGCCGGAAATTTGAGCCTCATCACCCCCCGGACATGCACTGGGACGAGGTCGTCCGGTTCGTCGTCATAGGGCTGAGGTGGAAGCGTTTCAGCTGGGACCCGGTTGGTCGTGCCGAACGCTAGCTCGCGCAACTTCAACCAAGCCGTCCTGACTGCGTCGGGCAATCTCTTACCGCCGGCGTTTTTCAGAAGGTGTAAATAAAGCTGCATTCCTGCTGTGGCAAGAATAGCCCCCGGATTGACCTCGCTGAGGTCGGTGTAGTCCGCCATATCCACGAAGATGTTCACCGCATCCGCGTGGCGGCTGAGTTCCTCTTGCGTTAGCAGCAGCTCGGTAGTCTTTCCCGATCCGATACCCCCAACGAGCGCCATTTGCGAACCACGGGCCAACTCCGCGGTGTTTGCCAAAGCAACGTGGATTGGAGGCTCACCGACATCGCGAGAATCGTGATTCGGGGCAACGATCAGGCCCTCGGTCAAGAGACCGCCGTCTGCATCTAACGCTAGTATAGGAGATCCTACCCGGCGCAGGCGCACCGCAGCGATTCGCCCAACTTCTCCAACTGACCGCCCTCCGGCTTCAAGCCCGCCGCGGTGACATAGAAAACGTCAATGGCTTTGTGCGCCTCGGTATCGATCAACACCACTTCGATATTACAGCCCTCCGCGGAAATCGCGGCGGCCAGATCGTACAACAACCCTGGCCGGTCCTGCGCCACGATCTCGATCAACGTCGCGCTATCGGACGCCTGCGGATTGAACGAGACCGTAGGAGCCACCTGCGAACCGCGGCTGGGCGGCGCGGGCTTGGGACGATTCCGCAGAAGTTGTCCCACATCCAGGCGGCCGAGCACGACGCGCTCCACGGTGACGCGCAGGCGGTCCATTTCAGTGGGGTTCAACTCCAGCGTGCGCGTGGGATCCGCGAAGGTGAAGGTGTCCAGCACCGTGCCCTGGCTGTTCGAAAACGCTTCCGCCTTCAAAATATTCATGCCGAAACTGGAGAGTGTCCCAGCCACCGACGCGAACAGGAAGGGCCGGTCAACGGTTACCAGTGTGATCCGCCACGCGGCTTCCACCTTCTCTAGCGCCAGAGCCACGCCGCGATCGCGGAAGATACCGTCCAGGCGCAGATGCGCGTCGATTTCTTCGTTTGTGTGTGTGCGCGCATAGCGCGTCGGCAGGCCCGCGAGAAAAGCGCGCTTTTCGGCTACCTCCGACACGGCGCTAGGGATGCGGTCGGTTTCCAGTTCGCGGGTCAACTCGTTGTAAGTCGACAGATAGAGCTGCCACAGTACTTCGGCGCGCCACGGCGTCATCGCTGTCGGATTCACGGCGCTGATGTCCGCGTAGGTCATCAACGTCAACGCCTTCAGACGCTCCACGGTTTCTACGCGCCCGGCCATGTCGCGCGCGGTCGCCGGATCCTGCGGATCGCGCGAGGTCATCACGGCGGACATCTCCAAATGCCGCCGGATGAGAAAGCTTACCAGGTCGCGTTCGGGTCGCGGCATACCGATGCGCTCCAGGGCCGGCTCGGCCGCGTGCAGGGACGCCTCGGCGTGCCCGCCGTTCGCGCTCCCCTTGCCTACGTCGTGAAACAGCAGGGCACACAGCAGCAGAGCGGGCTCGTCCATCTCGGACAGCAGATCGGTATAGCGTTTGACGGCTGGTTCGGCGGCCCCGCGCAGCCCCGCCAGAACCTGCAAGGTGACCAGCGTGTGCTCGTCCACCGTGTAGCGATGATAGAAATCTCGGATCACCAGACATTCGATCTGCGCCATTTCGGGAAACATGGCGCGCAGTACACCAGTGTCGTGCATGCTGCGCACCGCTTCGGCGGCGTACGGCAGCGAAAGGATTTCCTTGAGCGGCGGCCAGGCGGGCCGCGGGCCCGAGAACCACTCTTCCAGTCGCGGCAAGGCGGCAGCGACCCGCTCCTCGGTTTCGGTGGAGGGCCGAATGCCATGCCGCGCTACGAATTGAAATAGACGCAGGGCCAGTTCGGGATCTGCCTCCAGCGCATGCGGCACGCGCAAGTGGACGCGTTCGCGCGCTACGCTGAAATCCGCGTTCGAAAGGCGCGTGCGCCAGTCTTTGAATTGCGCGAAGAGCGAGCTGTTCTGCGCCTCGCTGGCTTCCAGTTCGCGCACCGCCGCGCGATAGAGGTCGCGCGCGTGGCGGAAATAATCCCGCATCCATTGAGCCGTGCCGGGAGCCCCGAAGTATTCGGCGGCCTGCTCCTGGGCATCGAAAGTGAGCGCGTTGTTGTCCCTGCCTGCGCGCGCATGCAGGTAGCAACGCAGGCGCGCCAGAAACAGAAACGCAGGCTCGATGCGCGGAGCTTCCACATTGCGAATCTGGGCCAGCCAGCGCACCAGTTGATAGTCGCGCAAGCCGCCCGGCGTCTCTTTGATGTTCGGCTCCAGGTGATAGTACGTGTCGTGATACTTCTGGTGGCGCTCACGGCTGAGGCGCGTCAGATTGCGCATCAAGGGATCGCGCTGGGCGTGCAGGAAGCGCGGCAACCGCTCGGCAAACCTTGCATATAACGCGCGATCACCCGCTAGAAAACGCTGATCCAGCAGGCTGACGTTCAGTTCGATGTTCTGATCGTGTATCTCGGCGCACTCTTCCGGCGTGCGCACAGAATGGCTGAGCCGCAGCCCGGAATCCCAAAGCGTCTGCAGGAAAGCCGAGATGGACGCAGGGGCATCCTGCGCCAATCGGCCGCTTTCGACCAGCAGGAGCAGATCCACGTCGGAATATGGAAACAGATGACGCCGGCCGTAGCCACCCACGGCGAGCAAGGTCAGACCGGCCGGGAAAGACGGCCACAAATTATCGAGGGCGGAGCGCTCCACCATACCGTCCACCAGCGCAGTACGTTGCGCGAGTGCCCGGATGGGGTCGTTACAGAGCGGCGTCTCCACGATCGTCGTTCCGAATCCGGATGGCCTCCGCCACGTCGTACACGAAAATCTTGCCGTCGCCGATCTTGCCGGTGCGCGCTGCGGCGGTCAAGGTCTTCAGCAATTCCTCGCAACGCGCATCGCTAATCACGACCTCGATTTTCAGCTTAGGCAGAAGGTCTACCGTGTATTCGCGGCCCCGATAGACCTCTTTGTGGCCTTTCTGCCGGCCATGGCCGCGCACTTCGCTGATGGTCATGCCATCCACGCCGATGCCCGCCAGCGCTTCCTTCACTTCATCCAGCTTGAATGGCTGGATTATGGCCTCGATTTTCTTCATATGCACGCTTCCAGAATGAAAGGGAGCAAACTCTACTTTACATTGTGCATGCCGGCTTGGAGCGCCCCAAACGGAACATTTCTATGGGAATGATTGAAATTTTCTATTTCGGGGACGAAGACCGGCCAGGACGCTGCCAGGAGGCGCCAGCCGCACCGAGGCATCTGGCACGATCCCGCCGGATACGCAATCGACCGAGTCGACGCCGAACGGCCGCAGGCGGCGGGCCAATTCCACGGAACCCAAGAGCTGCGGACGGTGGCGGCA
>JBEKTJ010000037.1:0-40355 GCA_049516155.1 Bryobacteraceae bacterium | reverse complement strand
CGCAACGTCTTTGCCCAGCACCACCATACTCAGTCGCGGGATGGCCGGCGGCGTATGCGGCGCGGCGGCATTCACAGTGCGCACATAGTCGATCGCGGCCGTCCGGAAGGCATCGATCTGCAAGGTAGCCCACAAGTGCGTAGTCAGTTGTTCGGAAAACTGGACCGGCTCGTTGACCCAGTCAAAGCTTTCGAGCGCGGGTGGAAGACGCAGTTTCTCAAAGCCCGCCAGCAACTGCCGCCGCTCGGTGGACGAGCGGGACTCCAGATACGCCAACTGATGATCCAACTCACTGCGCTCCGGCGGAAACTTCCAGTCATAGACGATGATTTCCCGCAACAGCAGCGGCAGAAAACCGAGCGGCAACTGTTGCAAGAGCGCAACCCGGCCGGCAGCCAACTGTCTGGCCTGCGGCGGATAACCATCGAACTGGCTGGCCTTCAGATCGCGCGGCAGCATCTCCGTTACAAGACCTCCTGTAGCGGCTTGCCTTGAGAGAGGCGTGCGTCAAATCCCAGTATCGATCCCAGAGTGGGCCCCAGCGCCATCATCCAGGTGGTGCGCGAAAGCGCGTCGCCCGTGCGGTGATGCTGGAAGCCATTGCCTCCCGCGTCGTCGTCCGAATCGCGGCCGAAATCCGGCAGGATGAACATGTTGGTCTTGCCGGCATATTCCGGCTCGCTCTGGATATTGTTCCAGATCTCGCCGCACAGGCGGTCTGTCCGCTGGATAGCTTCGAGATACAGCGAGTAAGTCCCGGAATGCGCGATATCGATGTCGTGCAGCGTGATCCAAAGCAAGCTGGGCGCGAGTTGGCGCATAAGCTGGCGGGCGATATAAACCGATAACTCGTCGGGACTCGCCAGCACCCGCGCGTGCGACGTGAAATCGGCCACCGAGAGCCGCAGGACTTCGGCCATCTGATGTAACTCCACCTGATTGCCGCCTAGCTCCGGCGCGTAGAGCGGAGTCTCATAGTTGTCGCGCAGCAAATGCTCGTACGCGGGACCCTCGCTTGACGCCAGCGCCGCCGCCAGAATGCGCTTCGGCAGAATAACTCCCGCGCCCCAGCCGCGGCCATAGGCCCGGTTGCCGCTCTCGCCGATGCGATTGAACCCGTTGCTGGGCGCCACCACCCAGGCGTCCAACGCGGGGCGTTTCAAATCCTTTCGGAAATATTCGAAGACCGTGGGCCGATCCGGGGGCACCGCCGCAAAATTATTGAATGTCTCGTACGCCCCGGTGGCCAGGCTGGCAGTCGCCACGTAATGGCCCAAAATTCCCTTATTCACGATTTGGCTGAAGAATGTCGCGCGCGGCATCAGCGCGGTGAGCAGGTGCGGGATATTCTCCTGCCCGTCCGGCATGAAGGTTTCTTCGTCGCGCGCGCCGCCGCCGAAGGTGACTACCACTGCCTTCCGTCCGCGCGTCGAGGCCCACGCGCGTCCCGGGGACATACCCAGCAAAGCGCCGGCTGCGGCTGCGCCGGTGACCTCGCGCAGGAAATTCCTCCGGCTCCACGAAACGGCTTGACTCGTGCCTACAACAGAGTGACGAGGAATCGGTCTACCTCCCGAACGTCTGCCAGTAATATATCATGAGGTCCGCAATGATCGTCGCTGGAGGGAATTCAGCTAGATTTGCAGCGCGCCGCAAGCAATCCGGTGGCCTCGGCGATGTCGATATCCGCGATGAGCAGGCCTTCTTCACCATATGGCTGATAGCAGAGCAGGGTCCCGTCGGGACGCACCACCGCCGACGTCGTCGGCGACCCAGCGCTGGCGACGTTGACCGTAGCGAAATAGCAGGTATTTTCCGCGGCGCGGCACAATGCGGCTTTCTCATGGAACGAATTCTCCGGATCGGCGAAAGTCGAGGGCACGTAACCGCCGGGCTGGGCTTCGTGGAAATGAGGATGGAATACGATATGTGCGCCCCGCCGCGCAGCCCAACGGACCGTTTCAGGATAGCGCCAACCCTCATGGCAGATCGCGATGCCAAATGTCAGTGGACCAGTTTGGAAAATTCGACGCCCGAAGCCGAACGAATAGGTGCCTTCCTCGGATGGATCGATTTGGACTTTATCTTGGAAACCGGCGATCGTGCCATCTGGATTGACGACCAGGGCGGTGGCTAACAAGGCACTATCGACGATGCGTTCGGTGCCCAGAACAACCGCGAGGTTTGCCTTTGCAGCGGCAGCACGGATGACAGACCACGCGTGTTCGAGGAATGCAGGATCGGGCGGCGGTACCGCCTTGCCCATTCCTCGGTAGCCAGGAACGAAGCATTCCGGAAAGCAAACGATGCCCGCGCGCTCGATGGCCGCTTGAGCGATGGCGTGTTCGGCTAAAGTGACCGATTCCGCGGGAGTCGCGGGGAACGGGATGTTGGCGAGTGCGATTCGAAATGTACTCATTCGGCATTTCAATTTTATCGCTGGCGCGATTCCAGCGAGGCGGGAGCATCCGCTTTCCAGGCGCGGCGACTCCGCTACTGTTTCACCTGGCATACCGCTTTCATGGCGATCCTGATGGTATGGGCTGCATCCGCCCGATGCCGCCGCGCGCCTGGTGGAGCGTCGCTACCGCCGCGCGGGGCAAGTAGTCTCACGGATTACAAGATGCGTTTCCACCTTGCTTTCCGAAGGCTTGGGCTGGCCGTCCAAGTTAGATAATAAAGCATGAAAAGCCCGTTCCGCCAATTCCCGCCGCGACAGTCGCACGGTGGTCAAGGGCGGCTCCGTGAATTCGGCCAACCGGATATCGTCGAAGCCTACGATTGAAATATCCTGCGGCACGATCATTCCGGCGCGCCGCACGGCGCGCATCATGCCGATGGCGGTCAAATCGTTGGAAGCCAGCATGGCCGTGGGAGCGCACTTCGAATCCAGCATGCGGATCATGGCCGCCAGACCGCCGTCGACGGTGTGATCGCCGGCTTCAATCAGGCACGCATCCCGGTCGATGCCATAGTGGCGCAGCGATCGCAGAAACGCGGCCCGCCGGATGCGCGCGGACTTCAAGCCGGTCGGTCCGCCGATGAAGCCGATCCGCCGATGCCCGAGCGACAATAAGTGGTCCACCGCTTCGTTGATTCCCATGGCGTAGTCGACTACGATATTGCCAATGCGCTCGCCCGCCGGTCCCACGTCCAGAAACACCATGGGGACATTCCGGTGCGCAAACTGATCGACCAGGTGCGTATCCATCTCGGAAGTCATAATTGCCACGCCTTCCACCTTGCGTTCCAGCATGCGGCGTACACAGATCGCCATGCGCGCCGAATCGTAGTTCGTCGAACTGATCAGAATCTCGTATCCATGTTGGATCGCTACATCCTCGAAACCCTTGATCAGTTCTGGAAAGAACGGATTGGTGATGTCCGATACGATCAATCCCAGAATGCGGCTGCGGCCGGAAACCAGTGATCGCGCTTGAGTATTCGGGTAGTACCGCAGTTCTTCGATCGCCTTCCAGACGCGCTTGGCGGTTTTTGGATTCACCAGCGAGGGGTTGTTGATGGTGCGGGATACGGTAGCCGTCGAGACCCGCGCGCGCCGCGCAACCTCATGAATCTTCATGGGTAGTTTGCCTCACTTGCCACACAATCGGAACACTTGTGAATCGTCCTACTGGCTAAGCTTACACCGCTTCTGGCGTCCTTCTGCAAGGGGTAACGGAAAATAATTAACGGAATTTTAAAAAACCTCTTGACTTGAGATCGCACCTCGCACTAAGATCTTCAATGAAATCGTTTACATTCGCGGCTGGCTCAACGGCTGCGGACGATGTTTTTGTGCTCAGGGATTAGTGCAAGCACTTCCAGACGCGCCAGCGTCCCAGGCGGAGTGTATCCAAAAGGGGGAGTAATATGCGCCAAGTTGCATGTATTAGGGGAGTACTTCTCGGACTGCTCTTCGCAGTCGCCGTTTTTGCCCAAAGAGACCTTGGTACCATCGCAGGCACCGTCACCGATCCGACCGGCGCCGGCATACCAAACGCCAAGATCACCATCACCGAAGTCGCCACCAATCTCAGCTACGACGTTATATCCAGCGCAGCCGGCGAGTACACTCGTCCGGCCTTGAAGCCGGGCATTTACACGGTGGCGGCGGAGGCGCAAGGATTTCGCCGGGTGGCCCAGGAGAACGTGGTGGTCACCGCCGGCGACCGCATCGGCGTCAACCTGACTCTGCCGGTCGGCAACGTCAGCGAGTCCATTGAAGTCTCGGCAAACGCGCCGCTATTGCAGACGGAGAACACTTCCCAGGGCGCCGATCTGAACGCGTCGGAAGTGAATCAGTTACCCATGGGCGGCCAGCGTGTGTTTGCCTATCTGGCGCGGCTCTCTCCCGGCGTTCTGGTGGCAGAACCGGGCGCGCGCGACGCACAGAACGGCGGTTTTTCCGCTAACGGCGTGCGGTCGACGGGCGAGAATAATTTCCTGCTGAACGGCGTGGATAACAACGTTAACGACATCGACTTCATCAACCAGACATCCTACGTGATCGGGCCCTCCCTGGATGCCATCGGCGAAATGCGCATCCTGACCAACGGCTACAATGCCGAGTATGGCCGGGCTGCAGGCGGCGTGATCGACGTGTCGCTGAAATCGGGCACCAATCAACTACACGGTTCGCTGTTCGAATACCTGCAGAACACCGACCTGGATGCCAACCGCTGGGAAAACAACTTGGCCGGAGTGGGGCGTCCCCCTTTGCAGCAGAACCAGTTCGGAGTGACCGCGGGCGGACCAATCATCAAGAATAAATTGTTCATTTTCGGCGATTATCAAGGCACCAAAATCGCCACGGCCGGCGGCGTGGTGCAGAACCTTGGATACGGCGGATTCTACACGATTCCCACGCCAGCCGAGGTCCAAGGCAACTTTTCCGGCTTGCTGGGCGGGCAGATTGGCACCGATCCGGTGACCGGCAATCCCATCCTGCAGAATGAGATTTTCGACCCCAACAGCACCACTGGCGCTTGTACTACGGCTACCAATTGCACGCGCACTCCCTATCCCAACAACACCATTCCGGCGTCCGCGATGGACCCGTCGGCCGTTAAGATTGCGGCTCTTTATCCAGCCCCGAACCAGGGGATCGTCAACGGAAACTACCCCCAGAACGACTACTATGCGGTCACCGCGGGCGGCTTGAGAACGGATCAGGGAGACGGGCGCGTGGACTACAAGATCGACGACAAGGACAGCCTCTTCGGCAGCATCAGTTGGTCCGACACCGCCAAATATAACACTCCGCCATTTCAGGGTGCGCTCGATGGCGGCAATTTCTATGGCGCGAGCGAAAGCGACCTCGGCCGAAATGCGCAGATAGGCTTTACCAGGATCTGGTCTCCGACGTTCATCTCGGAAACGCGCATCGCCTACAGCCGCCTAGTGACTGCGCGCGTTCAGGCGAACTCCGACACGGACGAATTCAAAGCATACGGTATCGGCGGCCTGGACCCGACCACTAGTCTGAACGGGGGGCTCCCGCAGTTCGGAATGGGGCAATACAGCCAAGTTGGCGCCAACGACTGGCTACCGACGAACGAATTCAGTAACGTCTATGACTTTATCCAGAACGTAGCCATTACCAAAGGGAGCCATGCATTCAAGTTTGGCGCTGAAGTCAAGCCTATCGGATTCCCCTTCTTTCAGGTGCCTTATCCGCACGGCGAAATGAACTTCTCCCGGACCGAAACCGCGTTTCCATCAACTGGGACGGACACCGGCAAGAACGGCACGCTCAGTACCGACACGGGCGACTCCTTTGCCTCGTTCCTGTTGGGCGCGGTCGATAACGGACAAATCTCGACCACTAACTTCGTCTCTTCGAAGCGGCAGTCCTACGACTTCTACGCCCAGGACGATTGGAAAGTGACACCCAAGCTGACGGTGAATTACGGCCTGCGCTACGAACTGTGGTCGCCGATTGGCGAGTCCTTCGGACGTCAGTCCAATTTCGATATCAACACGCTGACCCTGCAAATTCCGAACGGGCCGAGTTCCAACGCGCCCCTGCCTCCGAATTTCAATACGCCGTATACGCTGAACGGCATCACTTTCCCGGCCGATTTCCCGAACGTGCAAGTGTGCCGCGGCTGTGTTTCCAAGTACCTCATCCCGTGGGACAAAGCCGATTTTGGCCCGCGCCTGGGCTTTGCTTATAACGTTCGACAGAAGACTGTGATCCGGGCCGCTTATGGCATCTTCTATGGCGGCGAGGAACAGCAGGGAGGTAACCCCAACCGCGGCGAGTCTGCGCCCTTCAATGAGTCGCCGCAACTGAATCGGCCGGCCGGCGTCGGCCAGTTCGCCCCCGATCCATACTTCGCTAACGGAGCCGCAACCGGCGGCATCGCCTATGGGTATCCGCAAACCGTCTTCACCACGTATCCCGTCAGTTCCCTCCAGTTCCGCGAAGTGTCGGAAGACTTCCGCAACCCCATGGTGCAGAAGTGGAACGTCGCGGTTCAACAGGAGTTGGGACACCAGATGGCCCTCGAACTCGGCTATCAGGGCAATCACTCTTCGCACCAGCTTTTCCAGCCCGACGACAACCCGTGCCCCAACTACCCCACGCTGGATTCGAGCATCAACTGTAACTCTCTCCGCGCATACCCCGATATCGGCAGTATTTCTGGAACGTCTTCTTTCGGCTACGGCAACTATAAGGCCTTTACCGCCAAGCTTGAAAAGCACTTCTCGCAAGGGCTACAGTTCATTAGCTCCTATACCTTGGGCAAAGCCATGGCCAACACCGGCACTACCCTCAGCGGTTCGAACAATTTCCAGACCATCAGCAACATCAACTACGGTCTGGATTATTCCCCCGCGGCTTGGGACATCCGTAACAACTTCACTACCGGGCTTACCTACGACCTCCCCTTCGGCCGCGGCAAGCAATTCGGCGCCGACATGAACAAATTTGTGGACATCGCATTTGGCAATTGGCAGATCAACACCATTCTGACCCTGCACTCCGGCCAGCCGTACACGGTTAGCGCCGGTAGTTGCCAGGGCGTCTGGGCCGGCTGCTTCCCCGATATTACGGGCAACTCCAATGCCGCGCCTGCAGGGGGCCGCACGCCATCGGAATGGTTCAATACCGCGAACTTCAGCGCCCCCGCCTCGCTCACTCAGGGCACGGTCGGCGACAACCAGAACTACGGACCGCCGCTCCGGAATCTGGATTTTTCCGTATTCAAGGATTTCGCGTTTACGGAGCGCTTCCGGCTGCAGTTCCGGACCGAGGTTTTCAACCTCACCAACACGCCGCAGTTCAACTTCCCGGACAGCGGCTATGGCGACTCGAACTTCGGCAAGATCACCAGCACATTGGCGGGAACCGAACGGCACGTTCAATTTGCGCTGAAGTTCCTGTTCTAGCCGCCCACAACAGTACAATAGGTCTGTGGCAGTCTTCCCAATCGAGCGCCGCGAGTTTCTCGCGGCGCTTGCCACGTTTGCGTTCTGGCGCGCCAAAGTTTCCGCCGCAATTCCGTATGCCGCCCATTTCCGCAAGCCCAATCCCTTCGCAGCCGCCTTATCCCACATAGAACCCGGCGCCGACGAATTTCCATTCGAGAAACAGGCGCAGGAGATCGAAAACCGCCTGGCCGCCATGCTGCGCGGCGAAGCCCTGCCGCTGGCCGCGACCTTCCGGGGGACGCCGCCGACGCCGCAGCGTTACGTACGCATCGCGGAGGGCGTGTCGGAAGCCGAATTCTCAGACGAAGAATCATCGGATCCCGCGCCGTCGGAATGGATCCGGTCGCTGGGCCGCGTGCGCCGCGCGCGCTTCTTCGCGCTGCCCGATAACGTGATCCGCTACGAGATCGTCAGCGCCGGCGCCTATCGCGTAGGCGCATGGAAACAGGTCTGGAAAGAGGGAAAGGTGGAATCCTGGCGTCCGCTGAACGAAACCCTGGTGACTGCCGCCCAGCCCCTTTTCGACGACATCACCAGCCATTCGTTCGCGGGCGTGGATTCGTTTCACGACCAATTGCTCAAAGGCAACGGCTGGTGGCGAGCGCGCCTGGACGCCGCCACCGGCATCACCGTGGACGGCACCAATGGCGTCGCGGTAGGCGACATCGACAACGACGGCTGGGATGAGATCTACGTCTGCCAAACCGGCGGGCTTCCGAATCGTCTGTACAAGAACCGCGGCGACGCGAGCTTCACAGACATTACGGAGAAGGCAGGTGTCGGCGTGCTGGACAACACCGCGTGCGCGCTCTTTGCCGATTTCCGCAACTCCGGCCATCAGGATCTGGTGGTGCTACGCGACACCGGACCGCTCTACTTCACGAATCGCGGCGACGGCGTTTTCACTCACCTACCGGATGCGTTTCACTTCCGTACCGCTCCACAGGGCGCGTTCACAGGCATGGCAGCCGCGGATTACGACCGTGACGGCCGCCTGGACCTGTACCTTTGCACTTACGTCTATTTTCAGAGCGAAGACCAGTCGCGCTATCCTCTTCCCTATTACGACGCACGCAACGGGCCGCCTAATTTCTTGTTTCATAACCGGCTTTCGGAATCCGGAGGCTTCTTTGAAGACGTCACTTCGGAAACCGGCATCGATCACAACAACGACCGGTTCAGTTTTGCGCCCGCATGGTGCGATTACGATGGCGACGGCTGGCCGGACCTCTATGTGGCGAACGATTTTGGCTGTAGCAACCTGTATCGCAACCGTAAGGGCGCGTTTCGAGACGAGGCCGCTGCCTCCGGCGTAGAGAATCTGGCGCCCGGCATGAGCGCCGCCTGGTTCGATTACGATGGCGACGCCCGACCCGATCTGTATGTCTCGAACATGTGGACCGCAGCGGGGCAGCGTGTGGTCCGCGATCCGGCATTCGCTGCGGGGCGATCTCTGCAGGCGGCTTGGCACAGCCACACCAACGGCAGCGCGCTCTTCCACAATACGGGCGATGGCCGATTCATCGAGACCTCCGAGCAGGAAGGCGTAACCATGGGCCGCTGGGCGTGGAGCGCGGACGGGCTCGATTTCGATAACGACGGCTCACCCGAAATCTTCATCGCGACGGGCATGATGACCAACCCCGCCGAAAAGGATCTCGACAGTTTCTTCTGGCGGCAAGTAGTGGCGAAATCCCCTGTAACGAACAGCCCCGCCCCGGATTATGAGAATGGTTGGAACGCCATCAATCAGCTTATCCGCGAGGACTACAGTTGGTGCGGGCGAGAGCCTAACGTTTTCTACAAACGGATCCAGCCGGCGGGCGGCGGCGCAGCCCGGTTCGTGGACTTTTCAGGCGTCAGCGGTGTCGATTTCGCCGACGACTCGCGCGCGTTCGCGGCCACCGATATCGACGGCGACGGCAACTTGGATATCGTGCTGAAGAGCCGCCTGGGGCCGCAGATTCGCATTCTGCGCAACCATTGCGGGGTGGGCCGCCACTCGATTGCCCTACGGCTGCGCGGCGTCGAATGCAATCGCGATGCCATCGGCGCGCGCGTCGAAGCGAACGGATGCGTGCAGTATCTCAGCGCCGGAAGCGGATTTCTGTCGCAGCATTCTAAACGAATCCACTGCGGACTCGGCCCGGCGGAAACGGCCCAGGTGACGATTACGTGGCCATCGGGCCGGAAGCAGCAATTCACGAGCCTGCGTGCGGGAATGTGCTACGAGATCACGGAGGGTTCGGACCGGGTGCAAGCGGTCCCGTTTCGGCCGCGCAACCGAATTGAGAACACCGCGGTAGAGGCGGTCAACCGGCCCCAATTCGGATCCACGTGGCTGCTCGATCCGGTGCCGTTGCCCGACAATCGCAAAGGCCCGGGCTTTCTCCTGCTCACCGCGGGAGGTGCGCCAAGCGGAAGTGTGCCGCCCGGCCTGCCGTTCGAGATAGTGGATGTAACCCACGCCGCCCCCGACTTAGCCGCGCAATACTCCATCTTCCGCCGCTATCTGTTCGAGTTGCGCGCGGACTTGGAACTGCCGCTTCTCCTGCTGGTCGACGACCGCAGCCGCGCCCACAAATATTACGCGGAGATGCCCCCCGCCGCGGTGTTGCGCGCCGACCTGGAAACCCTGCGCCGCGGACGGAGCCCCGAACTGGCGCTGCCCTTCGCCGGACACTATTACTCACTTCCGCGCCGAAACCATCTGAAGCTGGCTACGGCGCTCTATTGGGCAGGCTATCCGGATCAGGCTATTCCCTATCTCGACGAGGTCTTGCAGCAGTCGCCGGATAATTGGAGAGCGCTTTTCGCTCTGGGCCAGATCCATTTTGAAGCGGAACGATGGAAAGCGGCGCTGGACAACTATCGCGCCGTATTGCGGATTCGTCCCGCACACTTCGCGGCGCTGCTCGGCGCGGGGGAAGCCTGTGCCCGGTTGAACGATCCCCTGGAGGCCGGGAAGCTGCTGCGCCAGGCGGTCGAATCCGATCCCAAGAGCGCGGATGCGGCTAATCAGCTTGGGCTGGTTCTAGCTGGCGAGGGTCGCGCCGGCGAGGCCAAAGAGTGGTTCCAGCGGGCCATTTCAATCGACCGGGAACACGCCGGAGCGATCAACAACCTGGGCGTGTTGTATCTGAAGCTGGGCCAAACCAACGACGCCATCGCCGCATTCCGGTATGGTATTGACACCGTGCCGGACGACGATACGCTTTACCTGAACTTGGGGCGTTTGTTCATATCGCTCGGGGACCGCGACAGGGCGCGCGATGTGATCGAGTCGCTATTGGCGCGCAAACCGGGCAATCCAGTCGCCACGCGTGCGTTACAGGAGCTGGATTCGCGCTGACGTAATGTGAAGTTTCAGCACACCTGCATCCGCGCGGGGTACAGGATTGGGGATTGCCGCCACGAAAACGTTTGCTCCGTGCACCAGGGAGATGGCCCGCCATGTGCAATAGCGAGCCTCCAGCAGGCAGGCAGGTTTGGGTAGGTTGCCCCGTGGAGGCCGAACGGGGTATGGTAGTTATTGCTAAATGTTTGTGAAGAGACGTACCCCGGATGAGCCGTGGCCCGTCCCTCAACTTCGAATAGAAATAAGCCGGTGAGATTGATTCTTCAGTTGCCGCTCTTGCTTTGGCCGCGGGAATTTTGCAAATAGGGGGTTGTACCCAGGTTGTGCTCAGACAAATAGCGGCTCTAGCCGTGTTTCTTGGCGGTGTCGCCGCTTTCGCGCAAGACTCGGCGACGCTGACTGTTACGGTTTTCGATCCCAGTGCCGCCATCGTGCCGAGCGCCAAGGTGACGCTTACGGATTTGCACCGCGGCACTCCGATCCGAATGGACACCGGTGAAACCGGTTTTGCCGTCTTCGATTTCCTGCCGCCTGGCGAGTATTCTCTAGTGGCAGAAAAGGCGGGCTTCGAGAAATACCAAGTCAATCTATTGACGCTGCAGGTGCGCGACCGGCAGACTTTTCGCGTGGAGCTAAGAGTTGCGGCCCCCGGCACCAGCGTGCAAGTAACCGCGCAAGCCCAAACCCTTTCCAGCGGCGCCGCGGAAGGCGTCTCGTTGGATCAGGGTTACATTCAGGATCTTCCGGACAACGGGCGCAATGCCGAATCCCTCATTTTTATGGCGCCGGGAATCGTGCCCGCGACCGACGGCTCCGGCGGTTTCGACGCAAACGGACTGCGTTCCACAACGAATTACTATACGCTCGACGGCGTTAGCCTCAATCAATCGCCCTCGGGCGGAGGCGCCCCCGGAACCGGTACCAGCGGCGGCGGCGGTTTTGGGCGCGGCGGCTTCGGAGGCGGCGGTGGCGCGACGGCGCTAGGCGGCGCGAATGCCTCGACGTCGTTGATCTCGATCGATTCCATGCAGGAGATGAAAGTCCAAACCTCGTCGTTCGCGCCGGAGTTCGGCCGCTCCCCAGGAGCGCAGATAGTCATGACCAGCCGGGGAGGTACGAACAGTCTGCACGGCACTCTCTACGATTACATCCGCAGCAGTTCCTTCGATGCGAACGACTGGTTTGCCAACGCCGGCGGATACGGGAAGGGCAGCGAACACCAGGAGCGTCCAGGTGGTGTCTTGGGAGGACCCCTCACAAAAGACAAGACATTCTTCTTCATCGCGTTCGAAAAGCTGTCGCTCACCTCTCCGGAGTCCCTGGTCGCGGATGTGCCCGATATTGCCTCCCGCGCCACGGCCCGCACCACGCTCCTTCCGTACCTGAATGCTTTCCCCATTCCGAACAGTACCGCCTTGGGGCTGGACGGCGCTGTATTCAACGCCGTCACCTCGAATCCCTCAGACAGCAGCTCCGCCAGCATCCGCGTCGATCATATTCTGAATCCGCGCACCACTTTGTTCGCCCGCTACAGCCTGACGCCGTCCAATAACCAGCAGCGAGGCACCCAATTCTCCACCCCCAATATCGTCACGGAACAATCTTCCCGCTCGCAACTCGCCACCGTGGGAGCGACCCATGAATTCGGCGATGGCATTCTTAACGATCTCCGCTTGAACTACTCGACCGCCACTTCAACGGGGTTCTCCACAATGGACAGTTACGGCGGCGCCGTGCCGCTGACGGATTCGGAGATGTTTCCGGCCGGTATCACTACCGCCACCGGCGCATTTAGCCTGAATGTTCTCGGATTCGCGGGTTATTCGTTTGGGGGGCATTCGGACAATACGCAGCAGCAGTTCAATGGAGTGGATAGCCTTTCAAAAGTCTATGGCCGGCACAACATAAAGACCGGCGTGGACTTCCGGGAGATTCTGCAAACAACCTACCGTAACCCTTACAGCGTGGGCGTTTCTTTCAATGGAGTCAGCAATACCACTGCAACCGGCGCTGCAAACCTGTATGCGCTGCTGACAGGTGACGCCCTTAACGTTCAGGTCACATCCAGCGTGCCGGAAGTGTACCCGACTTATAGAAACGTTTCCATCTATGGCCAGGACACCTTCAGGGCCACGGAACGTACCACCGTTACATACGGCCTGCGCTGGGACCTCAATCCGGCTCCCACCGCGCGGGAGGGACCGCAGCCTTTTGCGTTATCCAGCGATCAAATCGCCGGGGTTACCCAGAATCAACCCATCTACGCTACCCAGTGGCACAACTTTGCCCCGCGCGTCGGAATCGCCTATCTCTCCGATGACGCACCCGGACATGAGATGACTCTACGGGCCGGGTTTGGAATGTTCTACGACGTTGGCTATGGGGTCGTTGGCCAGGCATTCTTCGGCGCCCCTTACGCGGATGTACGGACGGCTTCGGAAATAGGCTTCCCGCTCGCCCCGGGCGATCTGGCTCCGCCGGTTCTGCCGCCCACCCGGCCTTATGGGCAAATCCTGACTGGCGAATCGGGTTTGCTGTCGCCGCTGATATACCAGTGGAACGGCACCTGGGAGAAAAATTTTGGCGTCGGGCAGACCTTGAGCATCAGCATCGTCGGCAGCAAAGGTAATAACCTGTTGCGGACGTCTACTACGCCCTCGTATACCGCCGCCTATGACATTCTCCAGGAAGTGACCAATGGCGCGGAATCCGACTATGACGGGTTGCAAGTCCAATTCCGGAAACGGCTGAGCCGCACCCTGCAGACCCAGATCAGCTATACATGGTCCCATTCCATCGACAGCGCTTCCTCCGATTCCGGATTTGGTGGAGGCTTCGCTACTCTCTTTGGCGGCGAACGAGGCGATTCGGATTACGACATCCGGCAGAATGTGAATTTTTCAGGCTCGTATCGCCTGCCTTCGCCGGAGGGGCGCATGTATGCTCCCTTCCGGGACTGGTACCTCGATTTTGTGGCGTCCGCGCACACTGGCCTTCCCTTCGATCTGTCAGCCGTCAGCTCGTCCACCAGTGCGGCGACAGGCTGCAACACCACCAGCACCACCAATGGCGTAGCCACTACCGGCCTTTTCGCCAATGTGCGGCCCAGTTATGTGGGCGGCGACATCTGGATCGACGACGCCGGCGCCCCGGGCGGCCGCGAACTGAACAGCGCCGCCTTCATTACACCGTGCGGCTACGCGCAGGGGAATATGGGACGAAATGAGCTGCGCGGGTTTGGGTTCTTCCAAATGGACCTGGCGCTTCGCAAGGTGATTCCCATCTCCGAGCGCTATAAGTTCAGCATCGGCGTCGAGGCCTTCAACGCCCTGAACCATCCGAACTTCGCGAACCCGGCTCCTGAGGAAGGCGCCAATCTGGCCAGCCCGGATTTCGGCGTCGTGACGCAGATGCTGAATCAGTCCTTCGGCGGCGGTGTCAATTCCCTATATCGGTCCGGCGGGCCAAGATCCATGGAGCTTGCGCTACGCCTGCAGTTCTGACCCGGAGAAAGTTATCGATGACTCTTGCAGACCTTTCGAAAGCCGCTCTTTGCGCGTGCCTGTTTCCCGGCTTTCTTTTGCTGGGCGCGGACGACACAGCTCCCTCGCCGCTCCGCCGTCTCACGATCGGCATACACGTGATGTACTTCCCCCTCCCGCTCGTGAACGGCAGAAACGTCATCACCATTACGGAGAATACAAATCCGGTGGAACAGTACGACTACAGCTCATCCTCCACTTCTCCCAAGTGGGGACCCGGAGTCATGGCGGAATATCGTCTGACGAACCATTGGGCCTTGGCTGGCGAAATTCACTTCCATCATGTCGACTATACGGAAAACGCTACAATATATACCGGCTACAACAGCAGTACCACGGGCGGCGATAATCGGCCGGTAACCGACACCTCCACTTACTCGCAGGTGAACTACTACGAATACCCGCTGTTGGCGCACTATTACGGATTCTGGTCGCATGGCTGGAAGAAAAGGATATTCTTTACAGGCGGCGTGGAATTGCGCCATGTCGGCAAGATACGGACCGGGAACGACTTCACCTACCCTAGCGGCGAGACGGCTTACAACGAAAACCCCGCCACACCGAATAAGGTGAACGACCTCGGTGTCGTGGCTGGATTGGGTATGCGATTCGTCGACGAATTCCACATCCGCATAGTGCCGGAGATGCGGTTTATCCGCTGGCAGGCGCCTACCCTGCAAGGCGCGTCCTACGCGTCGGTGGTGAACGAATTAGAGGCTGGAGCGAGCCTGTCGTTTTAGCTCTTCGGTCCCACGAATTCCGCGGCATGGCCGAATTTTGCGCTGCTCGCTCAGGCCAGTTCGGCGAAGGAAAATGCGATCTGAACCAGGCACCGGGCGGCAAGGTTCTCCGCTTCAAAGGCAACCACGGGCCGCCGGGCTTTTTGCGCGGCGTTGCAGAGATCCGCGGCGGGGGGGATGGATCCCACGACCGGTATACCCAACAGCCGTTGCATGTCGTCTATGCTAGACGGGCAAACCAGCGCGGCACGATTCACCACCACCGCTCCGATGGTCCCGCGCGTCAATAAGCCCGGCTGCCCAATCGTGTTCAGGACTCGTTTGGCACATTCCACGGATAACATTTCCAGATCGACCACCACGCCCAGAGCGTCAAGACGGGGCAGCGCGCATTTCACCAACGGCGTCAAGGTCGCGCCAAGGTCCAGCACCAGGTAATCCACCCCGGCGGACATGGCTTCCAACTCCGCAAGCGCCGTTCCCGGCGCAAACACGTCTTGCATGAGCGCAATTTGCAGCCCTGCAATCCCCTTAACCGACCACAGGCCGTCCAGCACGGCTTCGGCAGGTCCCGGAGATTTGGCGGTGGTGCGAACGCGCAGGGTCAGGGTATCGTTTCCGGCGCCAAGTTCCACAAGGACGGTGGCGTGCTTTTCCGCCAATGCGGCAGCCGTGCTTAAGGCGACCGTAGTGGTGCCGACGCCTCCCTTTGCACCGAGAAATCCTATCGCTTTGGGTTTACATCCTCCGCGCGATGTGGGGCGCGGAGCGGACGACTCCGTAGGATGGGGCTTGGTCGCGACAATTCGCCGCAGATCCGCGGTCCACTCGCCGGACTCCGAGACTATGATCGCCTGGGTCCGTGCGCAGGCTGCATGCAGCCGCTCGAGCAGCTCCCGCAAGCCGTCACTGCCGACGCCAAGGTGAGCCGGATCAATTAGCAGGACATCGATGTCGCCGCCACCCACGCGCGCCAACGCCACTGCGGCGTCCCTCAGCCATTGCACGGCCACCGGCGGCCGGTTTTCGGCAAGGCACTGCCGGGCCTGTTCGGCCAGAACCGCGTCGGCGCCGACCACCAGGACGCGAGGTTCAGGCATGGAGCCCGGATTAAGCACGGGTCGCCTGGGCGGGTGCCCCGTTTGCGGCGGGCTCCCGTTTGGCCCCGGTCAGGAAGGACATCAACCCGTGAAGTTTACGCCGGCGTTGAATCTCTTCCAGGCCCATCAATTTACGCGCCGCAGTCTTCATGTGCGAACGGAAGGCGCTCGATTCCGGCGGCAACTTCCGCTCCACTAGGGCACTGCACAATGCGGCCCCTGCGTATGGCAGGCGCGCGCAGACTTGGATTCCAAAAAGTTTGACGAGATCCCGGGTGGGCACCATTTCAGTGGCCTCATTTACATGGTTTACGATCAGATGGATGTGTTCCCGGTCGACCGCGGTTGTGCCCAAGACTTCGATCGCGCGCTTGGCCTCGTGCAGAGACGCCATGGAATTCGTCGTCACGAGCACCACTTCGGCGGCGTGATCGAGCAGCGCCAGATCGCCTCTGTGCAGCCTCCCCAGATCCAAGACGGTCCACGGATACAGCCCTCTCGCGAATTCGATCGCCTTCATCACACTGGCCGGGTCGATAGTGTCGCCCTGCGCGAGCCCCGCCGATGGGAGCACATGGATACCGTCAACGTCCGTAACGAGGCTCTCCCAAAACGTGGAATCCATGCGCGCGACGTTCTGCGTGGCGTCCAGGATCGAAAAGCGGCTGTTCACTCCCATGAGGAACGCCATGAGTCCCGAATCCGGGTCCAGGTCGGCCAGCAGCACGGTGGCGCCGCTCTGGCGGCCCAATTCCGCCGCCAGCGTGCAGGCGACCGTCGTGGTGCCGGTGCCACCTTTTGCCCCGACCACGGCCACCACCTTGTTTTCCGCGCCCCCTGGCGCTTCGATCTGCCGTCGATGGCGCGCCACGGCATGCGATATATTCCGGATCAGCAGTTCCCGTGTGCAAGTATTCTTGACGAGGTAATCCTGTCCCCCGTGGCGGATTGTCTGCAGGGCCATCGGCTCGCTATCGGACGCACTGAGCACGATGACAGGGACCCCGGCGCACTGGCCGCTAAGAGCCAGGAAGGTGTCGATTCCCTGGCTGTCGGGAAGGGACAGATCGAGCAGAACGATGTCGATACCTCGGCGCGCCAGACGGTTCAGGGCGGAGCTCAGCGAATCGGTCCAACTCAGCGCAAATCCTGGGTGGTTTCCGGCTCCGCCCAGCCACTGCTGGACCAGCGCCGCGTAATCGGGGTCGTCTTCGACGAGCAACACGGACAGGCTATTTAGAAGGCCATTCATAGGATGGGTCGGCTCACTTAGGTTTATTCGGCACAATACGCGATTGGCATTAGCCGGCGCAGATGGGCAATTACGCTCTACGCTACGGATCGCTATCGGCCGATAGATCCGGCAGAGCCGCGTGGCGACGGCCGGTTGCTCTAAATCGTGGGTTTTCCGGCTATAACATGACCAAAAATCCGGCCAGCAGTCAAACTTCGCTTCGCGCGCTAAACTGGCACCCGGATCGTGTGCCACAATTTGCCGCCGTGTGGTGCGTTCTGGTCGCGCTGATAGTGCTCGTCGTGGGCTGGGGCTTCGACGTGAGCCGCGTGCGGACGGTGCTGGCAGGCGCTCCATACATGCGTGTGGATACTGCCATCGGGCTGCTCGCACTGGGAGTCGCGTTCTGGCCGAACCGGCGTTGGCGTAAGGGCGCCGGGATTGCGGCCGGTTTGGCCGCGCTGATTGGAGTTCTTACCCTCATCGAGTATGCCTTCGGCGTGAATCTGCACATCGACGAACTGCCCATGCGGGACCGGCTGCAACCGGTCTGGGGATGGCCGGCCGGCCGGATGGCCCTCACCACCGCCGTCAGTTTTGCGTTGCTGGGCGCCGGCCGGGCGCTCTCAGCCTCGCGCCGGGCGAAATCTGCGATTGAATGGCTAGCCATTCCGGCCGCCGTTCTTTCCCTGGTGAGCCTGATTGGCTACCTGTACGGCGTTTCGAATATTCACGGCGTGGCCCCCTACATGTTTATGGCTTTGCATACCGCGGCGACCTTTTTGGTAGTCTCCATCGCCCTGCTGTTCGGCGACCCCCACCGAGGCGCAATGGGGATTCTAACGAGCGGTGCGCTCGGCGGCGTTACGGCGAGACGTCTGCTGCCGGCGGCTATTTTCATTCCGCCGCTATTCGGCTGGCTCGATCGCCAAGGCCAGCGGCTGGGCTACTTCGACACGGTTTGCGGTCTGTCGTTGTTTGCTACGGCGAACGTGATGGTCTTCGCGGCCCTGATCTGGATTGAAGCGCGCATGCTCAATCAGAGCGACAATCGCCGGAAGCGAGCCATGCGGCATCTACGGGCGAGCGCAGAAGAGTTCCGGGCGTTATTCGAATCGACGCCGGATGCCACGATCATCACGGACAGCGCAGGCAGTATAGTTCTCGTAAACGCCCAGGCCGAAGCACTTTTCGGCTATGCACGGGAGGAACTGGTGGGCGAGCCGGTCGAGAAGTTGGTCCCGCACGAGGCGCGGGCGCGGCATGTGGACCATCGCTTCAAGTTTGCGGCAGCGCCCGGGACACGACATTTCGCCGAAGCGTCGCAGGACGTTCGAGGTCTGCGCAAGAACGGCGGAATCTTCTATGCCGACATCAGCTTGAATTCAATCCGGACGCTGGACGGCATACGCACCGTATGCACCGTGCGCGACCTTACCGCCGCCAGAACGGCGGAGAATGCCCTACGGGAAAGCGAAGCGCGTTTCCGCCAACTTGCGGACGCCATGCCGCAAATCGTGTGGACCGCCACTCCCGACGGCAATGTCGATTATCGAAACCAGCGCGGCTACGATTACAGCGGGCTGACCTTCGACGAAACGCGCGATTCGGGATGGCAGGCAATGGTGCATCCCGAAGACCGGGCCACCTGCCTGGAGCGGCGGGCTCAGGCGTTCAGCGCCGGCGATGCATATGAAGTGGAGTATCGATTGCGCCGCGCGTCGGACGGCATATACCGCTGGCACCTTGGGCGTGCCATACCGGTCCGCGATAATGACGGCTCGATCATGCGCTGGTTCGGCACCTCTACCGATATCGACAACCATAAACGGGCCGAGCAGGAAGTCCGAAAGGCCTGGCACGAACTCAAGAACCTCAACGAAACGCTCGAAAAAAGAGTTGGCGAACGAACCTTACAACTGCGGAATAGCGAGGAACTCTTCCGCAAGTTGGTGGAAGGGGTAAAGGATTATGCGATCTTGATGCTTGATCCCCAGGGACGCGTTACGAGTTGGACGGACGCGGCGGCGCGTCTCATGGGATACGCGAGCGCGGAAATAGTGGGCACGGGTTTCTCCCGCTTTTACACCGCCGCCGATGTGGAACGCGGGCATCCGGAAGAAATCCTCCGGACCGCCGCACGAGTTGGCCATTTCGAGGAACAAGGCTGGCAAGTCCGCAAAAATGGCTCGCGTTTTTGGGCGGAGGTCTTAATCACCACGATGCGCGACGAGACGGGCCAGCTTCGTGGATTCTCCAAGATCACCCGCGATATCACGGAACGCAAGGCGAGCGAGGAAGCAATCCGGCAGAGCGAAGAAAAGTTCCGCGCGTTTTTGGAGTCGGCTCCGGATGCCGTGGTGATCGCCGACGGGCTGGGGAGAATTGTTCTGGTCAATGCGCAAGCCGAGAGGGTATTCGGCTTCCAACGCCAGGAAATGGTCGGGCAGAAGGTCGAGATGCTAATTCCATCCGCCGGCCGCCTGCGCCAGGGTCAACAAACCCAAATCTACGGAAACCCGGCTCAGGCAGGAGAGATGCGCATCGGACTGGATCTCAACGGGCTCCGCAAGAATGGGGAAGAGTTCCCCATCGAGGTCAGCCTGAGTCCTATCGAGACAGCCCAGGGTTCTTGGGTGGCTGCCGCCATTCGCGATATCCGCGAGCGCAAATTGGCGGAGCGGCAACTAGTGCTCGCCCGGCAGCGGGCAGAAGAAGCGAATCACGCCAAAAGCGCGTTTCTGGCCGCTATGAGCCACGAGATCCGCACCCCGATGAATTCCATCCTCGGAATGTCGGACCTGCTGAGCGAAACCGATTTGAACGAGGCGCAGCGGCAATATGTCCGGATCTTCCAGCGCGCCGGGGCCAGTCTGCTAAGTCTCATCAACGACATCCTGGATTTTTCGAAAATCGAGGCTGGACGCTTCGATCTGGAGCAGACCGTCTTCCATCTCCCGGACCTGGTGACTCAAACTGTCGAGCTGGTCACTCCTAAGGCCCACGCGAAAGAGATCGCACTGGTTTCACGCATAGGCCCGGGCGTACCCAATCGGTTGACCGGAGATGCGACCCGCCTGCGGCAGGTTTTGATTAACCTCCTTGGGAATGCCATCAAGTTCACGGACACTGGCGAGGTTGTTTTGACGGTTGAAGAGCCGCCAGCGGGGCCGGCCGGGAACGTTGAGTTTTTGGTCTCCGATACGGGCATCGGAATCCCGGAGAAACAACTCGGAACAATCTTTGAAGATTTCCAACAAGGCGATTCCTCCACCACGCGGAAACATGGCGGAAGCGGGCTGGGACTCGCCATCAGCCGCAGAATTGTCGAGCGCATGGGCGGCACTCTCTCCGTGGCGACGGAGGTTGGAAAGGGCAGCACTTTTCGCTTCAGCGTTCCCCTCCCGCCAGCGCCCGAACAGCGTAAGGAGTCCCCGGTGGAGGTCCCCGACTTCCATGGCCGGCGCGCCGCGATCATCGACTTCAACACCACCAACCGCCTGATTCTGCGGGAGAGCCTGGGAAGTTGGGGTCTCGAAACGACGGAATTCTCTTCCTGTGAAGAGGCTTTAGCCGATCTGGCCGGCGGAAAGCATGATGGCCGGTGCCCGTACGCTTTCATCGTTGTCGATAGCCGGGTCGACAGACGGACGAATGCCGGTGGGCGCCCGTCGGGCGGCTTCGAAACCGCCGCCCGGCTGCGGGCCATTTTCCCGGCTTTGCCAATGATCATGCTTTCATCCGACGACCATCCGAGCGATGAAATACGTTGCCGCGAGAGTGGATTCCTGGGTTATGCTGTCAGACCCGTAAGCCGCGCCGTCCTGCTGCAACTCGTTTCTAAGGCGCTCGGTTGCTCGCGTTCCGAGGTGACCGGCTCGGCCGGACAGCCGGCACCGAAGAGTGCGCTTGCTATCGCGGATATGAAATCCTTGAGGGTTTTGATTGCCGAAGACTCGCCGGACAACCGGCTCCTCGTGCAACTCTATCTGGAGGGGAGCCGCCACTCGTTAACCTTCGTCGAGCATGGCGAGGACGCGGTGGAGCAGTTCGCTTCCAGGGAGTTTGACGTCGTCCTGATGGATGTCCAGATGCCCGTTATGGACGGGCTCACCGCCACTCGTACGATTCGGGTGATGGAATTAAAGAAGGGCGGGCGTGCCGTTCCGATTCTGGCGCTCAGCGCAAATGCGCGTCCTGAGGATGTCGCGAGCAGCCTCGAAGCAGGCTGCACTGCGCACCTCTCGAAACCGATCTCGAAACAGCGCCTGCTGGCGGCCTTGGATGAGTACACCAATGCCGTACTCGTCTAGCAGTCTCCGGCAACTGAGGAAATTCCCGACTGGCTAAGTGAAAGGAACTGTTTTACGTTTCTACTACTTCGAACGATTCCAAGTGTGCTTGCAGGGCGGCGGCGCAGGTCCGGAGGTCGTTATCGTTCCGCGCTCGGGCGGCTTGTTCTATCGCTGCGCCCGTTTCCGTTAGCTCGGGAAACCCATACGCGCCTCCGCAACCTTTCATGCGGTGCCCGTAAACCCTGACAAATTCATAATCCAATCGCTCAATCGCATCTTTAAGCGACTGCAGACCGTTGCGGCAATTGTCTAAGTACGTCACCACCACCTTGTACGGGAGGCCGTCCGGTGGATTTACCAGAACTCTGGCCTTGCCATCTTGTGGGGTAAGCATATCGAGTTTGATCCTCTGTAATCCTTATCGGCACAGACGCGCTCCGTCGTCGAAAATGACGCGCCGCAAGCCGCCGATTGTTTCCTATAGAGAAAGAGGTCGGGGAACAATCCACCCGCGGCGGTGTCTTCAGATCTATGCGCGGTTTCCTGCAGGACGTTACTTATTCGCTCCGCCTGGCGCGGAAATCCCCTAGTTTCACATTCCTGGCGATGGCGTGCCTCGCGCTGGGGATCGGCGTGAACACGTCGGTCTTCAGTATGCTTAACTTTCTCTTCTTCCGGCCCTTGCCCGTCCAGGCGCCAGACCGGCTGGTAGTTCTACGCCGCGAGGCCAATCCGCTGATCTCCTGGCCGGATTACCGCGATCTGCGGGATCACTCCCAGTTGCTAACCGGCATGGCGGCATCCAATCCCACCGAATCCAGCCTGGATTTCGATGGCGAAACACATGCCGCGGCCGCCGAGGCTGTCACCCTGAACTATCCCCAGGTCATCGGCGTTCGCCCATTCATGGGCCGGTGGTTCGAACGTGAAGACGAACCGGCCGCGGTCATCGGCTATCGCACCTGGCAGCGGCTCTTCCATGCCGATCCGCACATCCTCGGCAAGCGCATCCGTTCGGAAACCCAATGGTACACCATTGTGGGAGTCGCGCCCCAGGAATTCGCAGGCATCTATCTGCCCCTCAATATGGATATCTGGGTGCCGTTCCGGATGTGGGCTCAGCAGTACCCCGGCCTCGGCCAAGAACTTGAGGATCGCACCCGGCCGCGTGTATTCGTGTTTGGCAGGATGAAGCCGGGCGTTGCGCCGCCGCAAGTCGCGGCCGAGCTAAACGCCATCGCGGGGCGGATCCGCAGGGAAACCGCCAAAGATTCCCCTCTAGAGGCGCCTAATGCCGCGCCTGTGAGCGCCTCCCTCATCGTGGAACGCGTACGCGGCGTGCCAAACGCCAGGAGCCGCAGCGCATCGGTGCCCATAGCCGCCGTCCTGATGGCGGTCGTGGGAATGGTCCTATTGATTGCGTGCGTGAATGTCGGCAACCTGCTGGTGGCCCGCGGTGTCGGCCGGGGCCGGGAACTCTCGCTGCGTGCCGCACTCGGCGCGCAGCGCTCCCGAATCGTGCGGCTGCTCCTGACCGAAAGTCTGATGCTGGCAATGGGCGGCGGGTTGTTGGGACTCCTGTTGGGGGTCTGGACCGGCAGGCTGCTCGAGGCCCTTCTGCCCACCACGGCGTTCGGCGAAGCTCTGCGGATCGACTTCACGCCCGATGCGCGCGTGATCGTCTCTGCCGCGCTGCTGGCCCTGCTCACAACGATGATCTTCGGCCTGGCGCCAGCATGGCGCGGCAGCCGTATCGACCTGTTGCCGGCCCTCAAAGGCGAAACTGGCGGCGCCGCCCGATCCGGCTTGCGGCGCATCTCAATAATCGCCCAAGTGTCTTTGTCCCTGGTTCTGCTGTTGACGGCCGGATTGTTCCTGCGCGTGCTATTGGCGTTCCAGGCAACCGACCCGGGCTTCGCCGTGAAGAACCGTATCTACATCACGGCCCTCGCCTCGGCCCCCGAGTTCACGCCGGAAACGGGCCGCCAGTTCTATGCGCGGACTCTTGACCGTCTGCGGGCGCTGCCGGGTGTCAAGAACGCAGCCATTACGAATCTGCTCCCATTGACGCCGATCAATGGGGACTGCGTCTCCGAAACCGCGCGCGCGTCTGTGCAGGCGACCACCAGCATCGTCAGCCCCGGCTATTTGGGAACGATGCGCATTCCCCTGGCCGGTGGGCGCGATTTCAGCACCGCCGACCGGCCGGACGGCCAGCCCGTGGTAATCGTCAATGAGGCGCTGGCCAAGCGCCTATGGCCGGGCCAGCCGCCTATCGGCAAACGTTTGCTGTTGGGTTGCCATGATCCCGTCCCCTTGCAGGTCGTCGGTGTGGCCCGCGATGCCCGCTTGGAATCGCTCGGCGAGGCGCCCAAGCCGCATGTCTATCGCGCCTTTGCGCAAGATTCCGGAGGCATCCAGAATATCGTGCTGGAAACGCCGTCCGATGCGGGTGCAACGCTGGAAACCGTGCGCAAGACGGTTACGGCGTCCGCGGCGGGAGCCCGTATATATGGCGTTCGGCCATTGCGCGAATGGGTCGACAGATCCTACTGGCAGATCCGCTGGGAAGTCTGCCTGCTGGGCGCGTTTGGCGGCCTGGCCCTGCTGCTGGCCGCAATCGGCCTGTACGGCGTCGTCGCTTATCATGTGACTTTGCGCACGCGTGAGATCGGCATTCGCATGGCGGTCGGCGCGCAACCTGCCGCAGTGTTGAGGATGGTCTTACGCCAGGGGCTGGGGCTGACCTTCGCAGGCGTCGCCGCCGGTATGGCGGTATCGGTTTTATTGGCGCGCGTCCTGGCCCGGCTACTGTACGGTGTGAGTCCCACAGACCTGCCCACCTATGCGGGGGTGCTGCTGCTATGGCTGTCCGTGGCATGCGTTGCGTGCTATCTGCCGGCCCGGCGCGCCGCGCGCGTCGACCCCAGCGTAGCGCTGCGCTACGACTGATCCCGGAGGAACTCGCCGCGACTTAGATCGCGGAAATCGCGTCCAGATCCGACCGCTTGATGCGCCACCGTCCGCCTAAGCGCGGGCCGGTGTCCAAGCCCGGAAGTTTGCGGTTCCCGAGCAGCTTGCGCAAAATGGATTGCGGCAGTCCGGTATAAGCGGCAGCCTCGGCCAGCGAAAGCCATTGGGCTGGATGATAGATGGGCGATTGGAAGACAGATGCCGTGCCTGCCTCCGATGAACCCGGAAACGGGACGGCGCGTGTTTCGCGCGCTGCCAGCTTACGCGATTGCGGTTTGCGTTCACTCATTTGTCACATGACGCACTTGTTTTGCGCCCCCAATAGATAGTGAACTGGCGAAGCCTAACGTTTCACCACCGGCGATTGCCCCGACCGTTCCAGTGCGCCCATGGCTATCCGTGGCTGCGCACAGGGTTCGCGATGGGATACTCCTTGGCCGACGCGCAGAAATCAGCAGTTGCCCCAACCCACGCAGGTTGTGCAGTTCTTCGAATACGCTTGCAGCTCTCGACCTCTTCTTCGAATTGAAGATAGAACGATATTCCGTCTCGTCCGCGCGGCGCTGGCGGGCTTCAAGCTATACTGTTCCGAGTGAACCGAGAATATCACAAGTGGTACAGTCCCCATCTACAGCGCGACATGGAGATGCTGACATATGGGCACGCGGGGATGCCCATCATCGTTTTTCCCACCTCCATGGGCCGCTTTTACGATTACGAAGACCGCGGCATGATCGGAGCCATCGGCTACCAGTACGACTCCGGCCGCCTGCAGGCTTTCTGCCTCGATAGCGTGGATTCGGAAAGCTGGTACAACCGCGGCATTCCGCCGAGGGAACGCGCGCTACGGCATCTGCAGTACGAGAGCTACGTGATCCACGAGGCGCTGGCATTCATTCGCGGCCGCGATCCGGAGGCCCGCGTGGCCGTTACCGGCTGCAGCTTCGGCGGCTATCATTGCGTCAACTTTGCGCTGCGCCATCCCGAGCTTGTGGGGCCTTGCGTCAGCATGGGCGGCGCTTTCGATATCCATCAATTCCTCAACGGCTATTACGACGATAATTGCTATTTCAACTGCCCGCCGGATTTCCTGCCCAATCTTACCGACGAGCGCTATTTGAGCGAATATCGCAACGGCATGCGCCTGGTCCTGGCCACCGGCGAAACCGATATTTGCCTGAATGAAAACCTCCGTCTGGCCGGCATTATGGACGGCAAGCAGATCCCCCACTGGCTGGACGTTTGGGGTGAGGGCACTGGTCACGATTGGCCCTGGTGGCAGCGCATGGCGGTGAAGTTTTTTGGGTGAGATGCGGGCGGGTCCCCGGGGCGCATCCCCCGGATCGGATCGAGTGGCGGGCATCGCTTCCACGAGTTTGATTTGCAGGTCGATTGGTATCGCGGCCACGCCACGCCGCAGCGGACGCTACCGGAGGTACGGCCGCGTATCAATCTCCGCGCGCCCCTCGGTCAGCGTCACGGTCTGATCCGCCGCCACCCGCTTCCACTCCTGCTTCTTGCCCGTTGGCCAGCGCACTTCGATACGATCCACCATGGTCGCCGAACCCAGTCCGAAATGCATGGTCTGCTCGTTCTGGGATAGATAGCTGCCGCCGCTGAACACCTCGTCGATCTGTTTCCTGCCGCCCGCCTCGACCGTGGCGCGCGCCCCGATTGCCATGCGGTTCGACGTGGTCCCCACCAGCCGTACGCGGATAGAGTGCCGGTGCGGCCCAAGATTCTTCAGCAGGCTGGGAGTCTCATTCATATTAACGATAACGATCTCCTGCTGCCCATCGCCATCCACATCGCCCACCGCCAGACCGCGCGCCGGCCGCACTTCTTGAAAGGCCGGGCCAGCCTCGCTGGTGATGTCCTGAAATCGTCCGTTGCCCAGATTCCGATATAGCAATGTCTTTTGCAGATAGCGATCGCCCACTTGCGACTTATCGACTTCTGGATACACGTGCCCGTTGGCCAGCACGATGTCCTTCCAGCCATCGTCGTCGACATCCATGAAAGCGATCCCCCAGCCCAGCAACTGGTTCTTGCCCAACCCCACCTGCTGAGAGACATCGCTGAAAAACAGGCCCCCGTCGTTTTCATAGAGCGAAGGCAGATCGCCCGAGAAATTCGACTTGGCAATGTCCAGGAAACCGTTGCCATCGTAATCGGCTACCGCCACGCCCATGCCGGCTTGCAGACGGCCATCGTAATTATAAGCCACGCCGGCATTCACGCCGCGCTCTTCAAAAGTGCCGTCGCCGCGATTGTGATACAGCAGGCTGGGCGTCATATCACAGGCCACATAGATGTCGGGCCAGCCGTCGTTGTCGAAATCCGCGGCCACCACGCCCAATCCATATCGCCCGCCGGGCTTCAGGATGCCCGCCTGTTCGGAGACATCGGTAAACGTGCCATCCCGATTGTTGTGGAACAGCGCATTCCGGCCTTTCGGCAGACCGCTGGGGCCGCACATCACCGGCAGCCCTTTCCAGACGCAGTTGGGATTGGCGCCCGCCGGTGGCGTAGCCTTCAGATCCAGGTCCACGTAATTGGCGATGAAGAGGTCCACGTAGCCGTCGCGGTCGTAATCCAGAAAAGCGCAGCCCGTTCCCCAGCGGTTGCCAGTCACCGGCAGTTTGGCCTGTGCGGTGACGTCGGCAAACTTCCCGTTTCCCAAATTGCGATAAAGAACGTTGTGGCCGTAGTAAGTGACTAGCATGTCGGGACGCCCGTCGTTATCGTAGTCGGCCACGCACACGCCTTGCCCCCAGCCTTCATGCGTGATGCCCGCCTGGCGGGCGATCTCGGTGAAGTGGCCATTTCCGTCGTTGTGGTACAACTGCGAAGTGGTGTGGGAAGCGCCAGTGAGTGTCGTGCCATTCACGATGAAGATGTCGTTGCGCCCATCGCCATCGAAATCGAAAATCGCCGCGCCAGTGCCGGTGGTCTCCAGGATGTAGTCTTTCTTTTGCACGCCGCCGAAAGTATTCGGAATATCCAGGCCGGAAGACTTGGCGATGTCCACGAAATGAACCTCCATCGATGGGCCGCCGATGAGGAGGAACGTGCAAGCCAGCACCGCCAGAGCGAGGAGAAGTCGAAGCACTTGATCCATTCTACGCTTCAGTGCTGCAATAAGATCATCCGACCTATGTGGATCTTTCTTTTGCTTCTCTGGGCCGATCCCGCAGCGTTTGAAAACACCTTGCGGGCCGGTCTGGAGGCCCTGCAAGCCAACAACCTGCCAGTGGCCCGCGCACGCCTGGAAGATGCCTCGCACATGCTGCCCGCAAGCCCGCAGGTCTGGATGGGTCTCGCCCAAACTTACTGGAAGTTGAAGCTGCCCGATCTGGCCCGCTCGGCCGCCGCGAAGGCTGAATCCGCCGCGCCCGAGAGCCCAGTGGTGCTACACGGCCTCGCCTACTTCTACTCGGAAAGTGGCGATCCGGCGAAGGCCGCTCCCATGGAAGCCCGATACGCGGAAAAGGCTCCCGCCGATCGCGATGCATTCCCGCGCGCCATCGACCTGTATCTGCAGGCCAAGCAGGCGGAGCCGGCGATCGCGCTGGGCAACAAGGCGCTCGCCCTGGAAGATCGCGCGGACGTCCACGAACTGCTGGGACAGGCCTATGACATGGATAACCAGCCGGAAAATGCCGCCACCGAGATGCGTAAGGCTATCAAGCTGAACGCCTATGAAGAGTCCTACTATTTCGAACTCGCGCGCCTTTACCTGCGCCATCAGCAAGCCGAAGCTGCCGTAGAAGTTCTCCAGGACGGGCGCAAGGTTTTTGCCGGCAGCCCGCAATTGGAACTGGCGCTGGGTGTCGCTTACTACGGACTGCGGCGCTTCTCGGACGCCGCCGATTGCTTCCTGCGCACCATCCGGATGGCGCCCGATGTGGAACAGCCCTACCTGTTTCTGGGCCGCATGCTCGACCAGGCCGAAGACAAGCTGCCGCTAGTGACCGAAGCGTATGCGGCTCGGGTCAAGGCAAAACCGGACGAGTATCTCGGCAATTTCCTATATGGCAAGGCCCTATCATTAGCGCCGGGAGCATCGGGCGACAGCCGCCAAATCGAGGCGTTATTCCGCAAATCCATTGCGCTGAAGGGCGACTTCTGGGAGTCGCACTACGAGCTTGGTATCCTGCTCGAACGCGGCCACGAGTTCGCGGGCGCGGCCGGCGAATTTCAGCGCGCCATCGCGCTCAGCCCCAACAGTCCTACGCCGCACTACCATCTGGCGCGCGTCTACGAGCGTCTCGGCAAGAAAAGCGAAGCGGCCGCCGAGCATGCCGCGCATGAGCGCCTCAGCGCCGAAGAAACCAGCGCGATCCGCAGCCAGGAGCGGGCGCTCGCGCCACTGGACCTGGGGGTCAAGTAGAATTGGACTGATGATTGCCGTTGGCTTATTGTTTTTCCTGGCGAGTGCGCGCAGCGAAGTCCTGATTCGGCAGGTTGCTTTGTCCGGGCGCGTACTGCAGATCGGCACGCCGGCTTCCCAGCGGCTGGAACTGCCGCGCGAGATCGCACCGGGCGCGCCGCCCCTGGTCGGCTTCCGTTTCTTCGAAGGCAAGGAGCGCCATCGCTTCAGCGGCCTGGACCTGGTGATCGACGATGCGGGCCATTAGCGCCATCTTGCTGTGGGCCGCTCTGGCCGCGTACGCGCAGCCGGATACGCTCGAAAAAGGCATCGCCGAATTCCATCGCGGCGAGTATGCCGCCGCCCAGGCTTCGCTCGAAAAGGCGGCGGATGGTCCGCAGCGCCGGGCCTTCCTGTCGCTGGCGCGCGCCGCAGGCGGCCATTGTGACGCCGCCCGGCCCGATTTGGCCAGAGAGTTCGCGGAGACGCCGGACGACGAACTGCGCCGCCTGACGGGCTTGGCTCTGTCGCAGTGCGATCTGGCGCACGGGCGTTATGACGAAGCTTTGCCGGTACTGGCAAGGCTGAAAACCCTCTATCCGGGCGATGCCGACGTGCTCTATGAAACCGCCCGCTTGCACATGAAAGCCTGGAACGATACCCTCTTCGAGATGTTTCAGAAGGTCCCATCCTCCTTCCGCGTGAACCAGATTTCCGCGGAGGTTTTCGAAATCCAGGGCCGCTACGCGGAGGCGGCCGCGGAATATCGCAAGGCCATCGAAAAGAATCCGGCGGGCCTGGACCTGCACTTCCGCTTGGGCCGCGCGTTGCTGCTCCAGTCGCATTCGCCTGAGAATCTCGCCCTGGCGCGCCGGGAATTCGATGCGGAGCTAAGCTTAAACCCCAACGATGCCGTGGCGGAATATGAGATTGGCCAGATCTTGCTCACCAGCCAGGATACCGCCGCCGCCGTCCAGCGCTTTGAGCGCGCCGCCACCCTGGACCCCGGCTTCGCGGAGGCCCTGCAGGCCGTGGCCAAAGCCCGCATGGACGCCAAGCAGTATGGCGAGGCCATCGCGCTGCTCGAAAAAGTGGTGCGGCTGCAACCCTCCAACGAGTCCGCGCACTACAGCCTGATGATGGCCTACCGCAACGCCGGGCGGACCGCGGATGCCGCCGCCCAGCAAGCCGCGCTCGACAAATTGCGCCAGGCGCCCGAAGGTGAGTTCACCGATTTCCTCAAGCGCCTCGGCGATAAGGCGCCCCCGCACTAGACCGCGTTAGAACCGAAAGACGGCTTTCTATTGCCCTCGCTACCGGGTCGATAGAAGCTGGTGAGAAAGATGATACAGTCGCTCGTAAGTGGTCGCGGGACATCAAAGATGAAAGCTTGCGTTTTTGAATCGCCTGCTCCGATCGAGCAGGGGCCGTTGTCATTCACCGATGCGCCCGTACCGGAGGCGGGCGCCGGCGAAGTGTTGGTGCGCGTGCATGCTTGCGGTGTTTGCCGGACCGACCTGCATGTGGTGGAGGGCGAACTGCCGCCGCGGAAGCAGCCGGTGATTCCGGGCCATCAGGTAGTGGGCACAGTGGAGCGCTGCGGCGAGGGCGCCGGTCGCTTTGGTCCGGGGGCGCGCGTGGGAGTCGCCTGGCTGCATCGCACGTGCGGCGTTTGCGAGTACTGCCGTTCGGGCCGCGAGAATCTTTGCGGGGCTGCTGCGTTCACCGGCTACACGGTGGATGGCGGCTACGCGGAATACATCGTAGCGTCGGAGAGCTTCGTCTATCCGATTCCGGAAGGCTTCGGCGATATGGCCGCGGCGCCGCTGTTGTGCGCCGGGATCATCGGCTTCCGGTCGCTGCGCGTGTCTGGCATTCAAGCAGGCGGCGCATTGGGGCTGTACGGATTTGGCGCCGCGGCGCACGTGGCGATCCAGGTGGCGCGGCATTGGGGCGTGCGCGTCTACGCGATGACGCGCGACGAGGGGCATAGGCAGCTTGCGCGGGACTTGGGCGCGGAGTGGTCCGGCGGGGCCGACGATCAGCCGCCGGAGAAATTGGACGCCGCCATCGTCTTCGCTCCCGCAGGCGGCTTGGTGGTTTCAGCGCTCCGCGTGCTAAAGAAAGGCGGCGCCGTGGTGCTGGGCGGCATTTATATGAGCCCGATCCCAGCGATGGATTATAATCTCCTCTACCATGAGCGCGTGATTCGCAGCGTGGCCAATAATACGCGGCAGGATGGGGAGGACTTTCTGAAGATCGCGGCGGAGATTCCCATTCATACCCAGGTGCAGGAGTTTCCTTTGGCCGAGGCGAATGCGGCTTTGAATATGTTGAAGCACGATGCCGTGCGGGGCGCCGCAGTGCTGCGCGTGAGCTGAACCAATGGTATGCCCACGGACTTTACCGCTGCATTCGCAGCATTGAAACCCATTCTGGCGAAATATGCCAGGCGGCTCTCGGTGAAGACGGACATCGCGGTGGAATATACGCTCCTCACGAAAATTCCATCGCCGTACCCGCAACATAAAGGCCAGCCCATGTATTTCGGCTCTGTGCGGCTGGGCAAGGCATACGTGAGCTTCCATCTGATGCCCCTGTACATGTGCCCGGTTCTCACAAACAGCGTTCCGCCCGGTTTGAAGCGGCGGATGCAGGGCAAGACATGCTTCAACTTCAAATCCGTTCCGGAACCGGAAACGCTCGCCGAACTCAAGCAACTTACCGCCGCGGCATTCGAGCAATGGCAAGAGAAGAAGTGGGTGTGATCAAGCCGTCAGACCGGCCGACGCGCCTACCCATTCCAGGTTCTTATTGTGGTCCACTCCCATCATGGCGCCGCGGCCCATGCGCACCAATAAGGAGACCGGCTGCAGCTCGTCTAGCCAGATGTACATGATCCGGATTTCGGCTCTGGTCTTGCCATACGGCGTCTCGATCACCGGCTCGAAGTTCACGCGCTCCTGCAGGATGTAGTTGCCGCGCGCGGCGGCGGGGATGGCCATGATTTCTTCACGCGGCGGGCCGATGCGCACGCCCAGACCGGCGAACGAGAACAGCGGCTTCAGCACGTAATTGTGAGTATCCTGCGGGATGTGATGGAGCTGATCGAGGAACCATGTCTGCGGCACCGACGGATGCCGCAGGTAAGGAATCGAGAACTTGCTGACGCGGAAGTAGTCGTTGGGGTGGCCGGCCCATTCCACGTCCAACTCGTCGCGGAAATCGAATGCCGGCGCGATGCCGCGGCGCTGCAACTCGTCCACGATCGCCCGGTTGTAGATGCGATGGATCGGAATCTTGCGCCCATCACGCTCGTAGTAAAGCCGCTTGCCGTCTTTGCGGATCTGCGTGATGCAGACCGCGCGCACACCCAACATGCGCTCGGTGAGAATGAAATCCGCAAGTGTTTTTTGGTGCAGCGGATCGATCTCCATCAGAATGACATTTTCCGGGTCGTGTCCGCCGAGGATGGCACGGCCGAGCAGCGCTTTATAGCTCTCGAGGTCCAGGCCGCCGAGCAGGTAGGAAAGGCGGCGCACGGCGCCGCCCCACTCAAGTCCGTAAGTATCGATGTACACTTGCGAAAGCACGGGCTGGTACGCATACAGCGACGGGAAAGCCTGGATTTCAACCAGCCGCGCCGCGATCTGTCCGGGAGCTTCCCGCACCAATCCGAAATCCACCTGCAGGAACAGGGGATGGTCCGGTTCTCCGGGCACATCGAATTGCGGCGGGACAGCTTGGCGGGAGATGGCCAGATACTCGGGCGAAATCAACTGCCGGATCAGATCGGCGCCATCACGCGCCATGGCATCGATCAGTGGCGCGGGAAAGAAGCATGGGGTCTCGCTATGGCGAAAGCCCAAGAACGTGCCGGACTCCGCTTCCATGCGCGCTAGGAAGGCGGCGTATTTGGCCGGGGTGAAGGCGGCGTTGAATTGTTCTCGGAGCTCGGGGATCATTAGGTTAGCTGGACAGGCTGCAAGCCTGTCCTACCGAGCGTGAACTCGCCCGCGCGCATAATCATGCGGTCGTCCGCCCAGATATCGAATTTGCGGCCGACCACATCAATGTGCGTCGAGCAGCCCCATTTGGCGCCGGTGTAACTGCCATAAGGATCGCCGAACGCGATGTGCACGCCCGGAATTTTTTCGTCCTGCAAAATGTTGCCGATCACGTCACGCACGCCGATGTTGGTGCCTATGGCGAACTCGCCGACGCGGTCGCTGTTCTCATCGGTGTGGGTATAGCGCCAGAATTCGTCCTCGAGCGCGCGGTTGGCGGAGTGCGCTTCGGCCAGCCGGTTGCCTTTGATGCGGATAGTCAGCGGGTTCGCATGCAGGTCGCCATATTTGGCGCAAAGGTAATCGCCGACCACGCCATCCACTACGAATGTTCCGTTGACCTCGCCCGGGGTGGTGAAGATTTCGCCGCCCGGCAGATTACCCCAGGTATTCTGGCTGATGATGCCGCTGGTCTTCAGCCACTTGTAGTCCGGATTCATCTCGGCGGTCAGATCCGTGCCCGCGGGAGTTCTTGCGCGGACCAGCGTGGCGGCGCGGGCGATCTCGATCACTTGCAGGCTGATACGATCCACTTCGCGGAAATCCGCGCGCATGCCATCGCGCATGATCTGCTTGGTGATGTTGACCATGTGGGCGTGGCGGATCTTGCGGCGGGTAACCACCTCCGTCATCTGCATGCGCGAGCGCAGCTCGTTGGCCTGCGCCTGGGCGGCGAAGATGCTGACCTGACTGGTTTCCAGATCGTCGAGCACCGGCTGCGGCATGTCGGCCAGCGGGCGCGGGGCGATTTCTTCCAGCATCCAGGAGCGATAGGGCGCGCCCACGGCATCGAGCTCGGCGGCCAGCGCGGCGGCAATCTCGATCGAGGCATGGTCCGTAATCAACGTAACTTTTTCATGGGGCTGAATGCGCAGACAGACGACCACCGCATTGCGTGCTCCCTCGACCAGCGACGGTTCCACTGCCACTTCCTTGAACACTCCATTTGACGATTGCTTCAATTGGCTGCACCTCGCCTTTCCGCGGTATCGAAAATGCCCGCTTCGGTCTCTTCAATAATGTAATCGACAACCTTCTTCATATCGTGGGTTTCGTTCCAGACGCGCAACTGGCGGTCCGCGCCTGTTCCATTACGTAGTACCTCGCGCAGGTAGTTAATCTCTTCCCGGCTGCCTAATTCATCGACGACATCGTCGATCATCTCGAAGTATTCGTCCATCAGCTCGCGCAGGGGCACTTCGATGCGCTTGCCGAAATCGATGAGCTTGCCCTCGATGCCGTAGCGCAGAGCGCGCCATTTATTCTCCATGATCAGCGCTCGACGATAGAGGCGGAAGCCTTGATTCATGGAGTGCAGTTTGTAGAGCTTGGCCACCGTGGCCTGGATCAGCGCGGCCAGGGCAATGGTCTCCTGCGCGCGCATCGGAATGTCGCACACACGGAATTCGAGGGTGCTGAAATAAGGATGCGGGCGGATATCCCACCAGATTTTCTTGGCGTTATCGATGCAGTTGGTCTTGATCAGCAGGTTGATGAAGCTCTCGTATTCGCCGTAGCTGGGGAAGTAATCCGGAATGTTGGTGCGGGGGAACTTGTCGAAGACCTTGCAGCGGTACGACTTCAAGCCGGTATCCATGCCGCGCCAGAACGGCGAGTTGGTGGAGAGGGCCAGGATGTGCGGCAGGAAATAGCGCGCGGCGTTCATGATGTGGATGGCCGTTTCGGGATCTTCGACGCCGATGTGCACGTGCAGGCCGAAAATGAGATTGGCGCGCGCCACCATCTGCATGTCTTCCACGATGGTGTGGTAGCGCTCGTCCGGATAGATCCCTTGCGTGCTCCAGTCCGCGAAGGGGTGCGAGGCGGCCGCCGCGAGGCGCAGACCGTTCTGCCGGGCGAGGCCGATCAGGCTGCGGCGGATCATGTGGATTTCGTGCGTCGCTTCCTGGATGTTGCGGCAGACGCGCGTGCCGGCTTCGATGACCGACTGGTGCATCTCGGGCTTGACGCGCTCGACCAGCACGGCTTTGCCCTTCTCGATCATTTCGAGACCGATGTGGGAGCGCAGATCGCGGGTCTCCGGGTCGATGGTCTGATATTCCTCCTCGATGCCGATGTTTAGGCTGGGCTTCATGGGTAACCTCTATAGTATTATGCGACAGCTTTGCCATTGATCGCTGGGACCGTGGCTGGAACTCTGATCGGCTGCCGTTCGACGCCGATAGTCGATTTATGGACCGCCTCGGGAAGCGCCTTGATACAACGAACCAAATCGAATTGCCCTTCATGGCCAAACAAAGCGCCAAAGCCGAAGTCCAGGCAGCCGGTTACAGCCCATTGGGTTCCGTGTGGGACGGCGAGGATTCAGAACTGCTCGAAAACATGCTGGCGTTTTATCTGCGCAAGCGTCCCAAGCTGATATTGGATGCCACGATCAATGGCGGCCGGTTCTGGCGGGGCAGCAAGAGGCCCTTACGTGCATCACCGCTACAATTGGGCGCATCTGGATTTCATCGACGCCGCGCGAAAAGCCGGCTTCCGGGCGTGCGACTGCATCGTGAAGATCCGGAACGGTCCGATCATCGACCCGAAGTGGAAAAACGCCACCACACTCGCCGGCGGCATACTTACTGGCTGGTGTTCCGGAAGTCGTCAAGATGCGAGTAAGCCGGCCCAGGCTCCCATTCTTGCCCATCGACAGCGTAGTAACCGACGCTGCTCCTGGCCACAGGCGACTTGAAATTGCCCGGTAAATCAAGAAGGCGCTCAGCGCTAGGCGCCTGTGAGCACCGCATCCAACCAGTCGAAAGCCCTCTGGTTGAACAGGCATCGCGCTCCGGCTTCGCAATGCTCTCCCGCGCCTTCCTTGGCGGTAAACGCTGCAAAGGTTTTTTCGCATGATAGCGCACCATAGAGCTTGCGCGCGGTGACGCCGATTTCGTCGTTTTCGGCGGAGCAGATCAGGGTAGGACAACGTATCTGTTTAGCGCGGCCTTCCAGAGTGTAGTTCTGCGTCAACTTCATATACTCGAGCGGGGTCTTCACGCCATGCACCCACAAGCCGCGCCGGATGCCCCAACCTGCAGTCGTGTGGCGCATCTTCCGGGCCATGATGAGCTTGAGCAAGGCCAGCACGAACGGCTTTCCGTTGGGCAGTTCGCGCGCTATGAAGACGGGTACGCGGCTCTTGAATTCTTCAAACAGAGAAAACTGTCCGGGGTCGGCGATGCATGCGGCCAGGCGCAGCTCTCCGCTGGCGGCCCGCGGCGCCAGATATCCACCGAAGCTGATGCCCATCAGCGCGATCTTCGAAGCGTCGACCTCCGGGCGGGAGATTGCGAAATCGACCACCGGCGCGATGACGGCTTCCCAATCCGGGCGAAACACCATGCCGTCTTCGACGATTGCCCCGCCCTGCCCCGGTCCGTCGAAGACCATGCAAGTGTAGCCGCGCGCCACAGCCGCCGCGCCGCTGAAGAAGTAGGCCTCCTCGGCCGTGCTGTCATAGCCTCCGTTGACGATCAGGGTTGGCCTGGGCACGGCGTCGTCCGCGGCGCGGAACAGATAGCCGTGCATCGCGGCGCCGGCGTAAGGTATGTCGATCCGCTCGGCGGCTGGGAGCATCAGGGCGGCCGCGTTCCGGAACGCCGCGCGCTGGCGCCGGTAGCCCTGCACGACGCGCGCGTCCACCGGCGCGCCGATCAGGAAGGTGTAGGCGGCGCGGAAGTAATTCGACGCGCGCAGATAGGCTGACAGCGCGCTGACCCGGCGTCCCTTTGCGCGGCTGGACTCGGCCTCGGCGAGCACGCCTTCCGCAAGGCTGTTCCAGGCGGCGAACCAACTATCCGCGTTGGGTTCGCGGATCTGGCGCGCGGCCGCCAGGCATTCGCCGACCTCCGCGCCTCCGCTGCCGGCATGGCTCGCGGCGCGCAGCAATTGGGCATCGAAGAGGGCGTCTTTGAAAAAGAATGCCACGGATTATACTCACCTCCACGCCAGGGCGGCTTGCCCCATACGCGCTGACTTGACAGACCTATCGAGCGTGGCGTGTCAATCCTGGGCCTGATCCCGTCCGCGCACCGCGGACAGCTTTGGTCTTCGTCTGTGGTAACTGGTTGAGAAGGTGCTTCGTTTTTCGCCGCAGTTCGTTCAACCACCGAAGTTGGATCTCCGAACCAGTCCTCAGTAGCTGGAGCAACTGTTCCGGATGCTTTGAGAAGTCGATTTTACTGGCGCCCCAGTCCGGCCGCCGTCCGTCGGCGTCCGTGAATCGGTATTCACGCCCGAGTTCCCAAGAGCTGAAAAGCTGTCCGGAACGCGCTAAGATCGCTGGGTCTGCGGCCAATCCTACCACAGCGCGACCCACGAACAACGGCGACTCCGATTCCAGGAAGTTCCGGTCTTTCTTCCCGCCGTCGCGCCAGGTCTCCTCTGTGACGCCGCCGAATCGCTCCAGCATCGTTTCGGACCTGAGAAAACCGGGGGTGACTGCAACCGCGGCCACGCCATGCGGACGTAGTTCCGCCGCCATGTTGAGAGCCAACCCCTTGAGCGCGAGCTTTACCGTCTGGGTTACCGGATTGCCTCCTGCGCTGAGCACGTCGCTTTCCGTTACCTCCACAATAAGCCCGTGGCGATTGCGAATCATATAGGGAGCCGCATGCTTGGCGGTGATGATGTGGGATAGGAGCGACTGCCGCAGGGCTGCCTCCGCATTGTTGAGATCCGTCTTCCAAAAAGAGCACCACTGTGCCATCGATGGGTCTTCGCCGGCGATGCTGTTCACGAGTATATCGAGGCGGCCATCCTCGCGTTCCACTCGTTGGAAGAGGGCGTCCACCTCTTCCTCCACGGTGTGATCGACGCGAAGTGCGACGGCGAAACCGCCGGCCGCGCCGATCGTTTCGGCCGTCTCTTCAATCGTTTCAGGACGATTATACGGGGAACGGTTGGCACGCACGCTTCGTCCAGTGCAATAGACCGTGGCGCCAGCTTCCCCGAGCGCCCGGGCGATGCCGCGACCCGCGCCGCGCGTCGCGCCGGCAACCACAGCGACAGCGCCGGCGAGCGATTTTTCTCCCGTGACTGGACGCCTGCGTGAGGTAGACATGTGAATGGACCTTCCAGGCCGTTCCGCCATCCGCAAACCTCCAGATGCGGATGATAGCTCAGTTAGGCAATGCACATCAACATGGAAAGTCAGGTCCTGCCCGTCCAAAAGATCCTCCAGCCCGGCAAACCGCGCGCCGGGCCCAGATGTGGCCGGGCGTATATGATGGCAGGTACCGCGACCCACAGCACTTCCCCACGGCTACCGCGAATCGTGCATCGTGGTGTATTCACGGTAGCGCCAAAAGCAATGGCCGTCGAAAGCGTTCGTCAACATGACAGGCGACAGTCCGAAAGGAAGCTCAGGCGGCCTACCGGCCGCTTTCGTGGGATTTCAGGATCCGGAGCACTGAGAGTATCGTGTTCCAACTGCGCGTTGTCGCCGACGCCCCAAAGAGCCTGTCGATCTGACCGAGACAGCCAATCGTTTTCATGTGGCGGCGGTACACCCCATACACCAGGCGATCCTTCGCGGCAATGATTCGCACCAGCCACTCCCCACCTTCGGGCAGTTCTTTGGCGAGCACGCTCGGACGAAACGCCCTGTGTCCTCCAACGTTGATGCCCCTGAAGAAAGCGATCAAAGCCATGCGGCCCATTGTCGCAGCACCGAAGTATCGAGGAGAAGCAAAAGGCGCCGAGCCTGACGATGGATAATGTAAGCGGCTTGGCGACGGCCAGTCGCTGCCGGCCACGGCACTCACAAGAAGCTGGCCCAACGGTATTCGCGCGCAGGATTCTCATCGCTTAACGCCATCTTGATGGCCAGTTCGGCGATGGCATTGACCACCCACTCAAAGTTCTCCGGCCCGACCGAATGCACATCGGCGTCCGGCGCGGGATTCAGGAAATCGATCGCATACGGGATACCGTCCTCGACGGCGAACTCGACGGTGTTCATGTCGTAGCCCAGCGCGCGGCAAAGCTTCAGTGCATCGCCGACTACGCGCGCATACATGGCCGGCTCGATCGGCGGCGGATCCTTGACGTAGCGATCCGCATGCGGCTGCTTGGGATCGTAGCGCATCACCCAGACCTTCTCCTGGCCGATGACGTAGCAGCGGAAATAATCGGTGAAGTCTACAGCCTTCTGCAAGGTCATGCAGAGATCGCCGGTCTGGTCGTATGCCGCGAAAAGCTCGTGCGGGTTATCCACCTTATATACATTCTTCCAGCCGCCGCCGGCGTGCGGTTTCAGGAAAGCTGGGAAGCCGACGTAATCGAAGATCTCGTCCCAATTGAGCGGGTAGCGCAGATTGCGCATGGAGCGCTCGGTGGTGGAGGGCGGATGCTGTTTGTGCGGCAGCAGCACGGTGCGCGGCACGGCCACGCCGATGCGCTCGGCCAGCGCGTAGTTGAAGAACTTGTCGTCGGCGCTCCACCAGAAGGGGTTGTTGATGACGATCGTGCCGCCCAGCACGGCGTTCTTGAGGTAGGAGCGGTAGAAGGGAATGTCCTGCGAGATGCGGTCGACGATCACGCGATAGCCGCTGGGCTGGGCCATCCCCACGCCGCCCATCAGGATGCTTTCGGCCTGCACGTCCGCGATGTTGAGGGAGTTGATGCGGTCCACCAAGGCGGGCGGGAAGGTGGATTCCATGCCGTAGAGAAGTCTCCTTGAGCAACAGCAGCAGCAGGAAAGGGTCCACTGGAGACGGCTCGAAATCAAAGTGTTCGTAGAATCCTCGCGCCGCGTCGTCAATGGCGTGCACCATGACGGCACGGACTCCGACGATATCCGCAGCCTCGGCGACCCGCGTCAACGCATCGAAAGGCAGCGCTTTACCGAGGCCCTTACCCTGCTGGCCGCGGTCTATCGCCAATCGCGCCAAGAGCACGATACCGATGGGATGATTCGCCAGACCCTTGGCGATGCGCTCCGGGCTCTCGTGCTTGTGAACGGAGCCGGCCGCGAGGGCATAGTAGCCGGCAACATGATCTCCGGCCAACGCAACGTAGGTCTTGGATGAATCGGCTTGCTGGTTTGTCCATGCGTATTTGTGCAGCCAGGTGTTGAGCGTTGGATTGCCGCAGTCGAAACCGGTAAGATCGTGCCCCCCGTTCAGCCTCTCGATTTCGAATTCCGGCTTGGCCTCGCTCATGCCCGCCGCTTGGCCACGTGTGGTTCGGAAAACAATCGGCGCAGCCGGGGCTTGCTCCTTGG
>JBEKTJ010000036.1:0-46880 GCA_049516155.1 Bryobacteraceae bacterium | reverse complement strand
GGATTGCAGCACTCGAACGGCGGTTTCGTGGACAACCCGGGCTGGGGCTTTGTCCTGATGACCATCATTTCGCTCACCACCGGCACGGCGTTCATCATGTGGCTGGGCGAGCAGATCAGCGACCGTGGCATCGGCAACGGCATGTCGCTGATCATCTTCGCGGGCATCGTGGTGGGGCTTCCTAACGCCATCTCCAATATTTACCGGAATACGTTCGTCACGCGCGAATGGGGTCCGTTTCAGATGATCGTCATCCTGGTGATGATGGTGGCGGTAGTGGCCTTTATTGTCCTGGTGGAGCGCGGCGAGCGGCGCATTCCGGTGCAATATGCGAAGCGTGTGGTGGGGCGGCGGGTGATGGGCGGACAATCCACCCACATGCCGCTCAAAGTGAATGCCGGCGGCGTCATACCGGTGATCTTCGCTTCTTCGATTCTGGCTTTTCCGCAAACGCTGGCGGGCGTGCCATTCGTGAAGAGCATGCCTTGGCTGAGCCGCACCTTGGCCTCCATCGCGCACGGATCATCTTCAACCCCAATGAAGCCGCCGACAATATGCGCAAATACGGCGGATTCATTCCCGGCATCCGTCCGGGACGCAATACGGCCGAGTATATGAACGCCATCCTGACCAAGATCACGGTGGTGGGCGGAATCTATCTGGCGATTCTGTGCCTGATTCCGGATATCATGATTTCGGGCATCAAGCTGCAGCACCTGCCGGGTTTCCTGGGCAATTTCATGGACGCGCATGCGCCCCGTTTCTTGCTGGAAGGGCTGAACGTGAACTTTTATTTTGGCGGCACATCCCTGCTGATCGTGGTGGGTGTGGCGATGGACACCATCAATCAAGTGGAAGCGCAGTTGATCATGCGCCATTACGAGGGCTTTACGCCCCGGGCAGGGAGGATTCGCGGGCGCCGTACATTCTGACGCGACGCAGCTTTCCATGACGCAAGCTGTGGTTTTGTTTGGTTCCCCAGGTTCGGGAAAGGGCACGCAAGCCAGCCTTCTGAGGAGTTGTCTGAAGGTGCCGCATATCTCCACGGGGGATATGTTGCGGGAGCATATCCGGGAAGGCAACCCGCTGGGCGTGCGCGTAGCCGCCACCATGCATGCGGGCACTCTGGTGCGGGATGACGTGGTCAACCACCTGGTAGAGGAGCGTCTGGCCGAGCCGGATGCGCAAGGCGGATTCATTCTGGACGGTTATCCGCGGACCCGCGAACAGGCCGAGCATCTGTGCGGCTGGCTGGACGGCCGCGGGATTCGCGAGTTGGTGATTCATCTCATTGTCGATTACAATATAATTGTTACCCGGTTATCCGGACGCCGGCAGTGCCCCCGCTGCGGTACCCTCTACAACATTGTTTCCAACCCTCCGCGGGTGGATGGGGTATGCGACCTGGATGGCCAGGCGCTGGTGATTCGCGACGACGACCGGGAGTCCGTGATTCGCCAAAGGCTGGCGGAATACGAAACGCAAAGCCGGCCGTTGATCGACTTTTTCCGGGAGAAGGGCCGCCGCCTCTTCGAGATCGATGCCAGCGATCAAACTCCGGAGGCGCTGCTGTTTCAGGTTTGCCGGACGATCGGGAGTCCGGAAGCGGCGCAGGTTGGATAGGCCTCATGGCCGGTATAGGAATGATTATTCGAAAAACCGCCGCGGAACTCCAGAAAATGCGGCGCAGTGGTTTACTGGTCTGGCAGATCCTGCGTGAGTTGGAAAGGTTGGCTGGCGAGGGCGTCAGTACGCTGGATCTGGAAGTCGCCGCGGAGCGCATGATGAAGGATGCCGGCGCGCGTCCGGCCTTCAAGGGTTACTACGTGCAAGCGGTCGGGGAAACCTTTCGGTTTGTGCTGTGTACCTCGATTAACGACGAAGTGATTCATGGCATGCCTTCGGCCAAGCGGGTTTTGAAGAAAGGCGATATCCTTTCGATCGATACGGGCGTATCGCTCGACGGATACTACGGGGATTCGGCGACTACCGTGGCCATCGGCGAAATTAGCGAGCAGGCCCGGAAACTGATGCGGGTCACCCAGGAATCGCTGGAGTTGGCCATCCAGCAAGCCAGGGCGGGCAACCGCCTGTTTGACGTTTGCGGCACCGTTGAGAAGCACGTGCTCACCAACGGGTTTTCGGTGGTGCGGGAGTTTGTAGGTCACGGGATCGGGACGCAATTGCACGAAGAGCCGCAGGTTCCGAATTACGTGGAGCGGAAGAATGAGAATCCGCGGCTGAAGGAAGGCATGGTGCTGGCTATCGAGCCGATGGTCAACGCCGGCAAGCCGGATACGCGGGTCTTGAAGGACAAGTGGACGGCGGTCACCAAGGACGGGTCGTATTCGGCCCATTTCGAGCACTGCGTGGCAGTGACCTCGAACGGTCCCTGGGTGTTGACCAGACCGTGAGTGAAGTGACGGCAATCGTTGTGGAAGAGATGCCGAGTGCGCTCTATCGCTTGGAGCTGGAGAATAAGCAACAAGTTCTCGCCCATCCGGTGGGGGCGGTAAAACGGAATTTTGTCCGGCTGCGGCCGGGCGATCGAGTGCGAGTGGAATTGTCGCCGCACGATTACACGCGGGGCAGAATTGTGGGGATCTGTGGGGCGGACGATCGCTTTTCGTCGTCTGCCTTGGGCTAGATTGGCAGGCCACAAAGAGCGATGGTCTGCCCCACAGAGTGACAAGATTATGAAAGTACGAGCATCAGTCAAGAAGATTTGCGACAAGTGCAAGATCATCCACCGCGAGGGCGTGGTGCGGGTGATCTGCACCAACCCGAAGCATAAACAGAGGCAAGGATAAACTTATGGCACGTATTGCCGGCGTGGAAGTGCCGCCCAAAAAAAGGGCCGAAATCGGGCTTACCTACATTTATGGCATCGGACGCGCCCGTTCGCGGTCGCTGCTCTACCGGGCGGGTATCGATTTCGATAAGAAGGTGGCCGATCTGACCGAGGACGAAGTGAATCGCGTCCGCCAGATTCTGGAAGAGGAAGGCGCGGTCGAGGGCGACCTGCGCAAGGAAATCTCGATGAATATTAAGCGCCACATCGAGATGGGTTCTTACAGGGGCCTGCGGCACCGGCGCGGCCTGCCTGTGCGCGGCCAGCGCACGCACACTAACGCCCGCACCCGGAAGGGCCCAAGGCGCGGCACGGTGGCCAATAAGAAGAAGGCCACGTCGAAAACATAGCGGGACATAGCAGAGGCGTATGGCAAAAGCACCGGCAAAACCGACCAAGAAGAAAAGTTTCAAGAAGAAGGAAAAGCGCGTCGTCCATTCGGGCATCGTGCATATCCAGGCCACGTTCAACAACACCATCGTGACCATCGCCGATCAGGAAGGCAATGTAGTTTCATGGTCCAGCGCCGGATCGCTGGGCTTCCGCGGATCGCGCAAGGGCACGCCCTTTGCCGCGCAACAGGCCGCTATGACGGCGGCGAATAAAGCCAGCGAGACCGGGCTGCGTACGGTGGAAGTGCGGGTCAGTGGCCCCGGTTCGGGCCGCGAATCGGCAGTCCGCGCGTTGTCAACCGCCGGAATCGAAGTCCGCCAGATCAAGGACGTCACGCCCATTCCGCACAACGGCTGCCGGCCGCCGAAGAAAAGACGAGTGTAGCAGGGTAGGACAGGCCTCCGGCCTGTCTCCCATCAAGCAGGACGAAGGTCGCCAAGACCGTAAACTGCACCTTGGCTAATTAGTTGCGTAATTAAGAGGTAAGGAGAAGAACATTGGCGAGATATATCGGCCCGGTATGCCGGCTTTGCCGGCGCGAGGGCATGAAGCTATTCTTGAAAGGCGAACGCTGCCACACCGAGAAGTGCGCGATTGAAAAGCGCAACTTCGTGCCTGGGCAGCATGGCAAAGACCGCAAGGCAAAACTGGTCGGCTACGGGCTGCAATTGCGCGAAAAGCAGAAGGCCCGCCGGATCTACGGCCTGCTCGAAACTCAGTTTCGCAACAATTTCGAAAAGGCCGCCATATCCAAGGGCATCACCGGCGATGTGATGCTGTCAAACTTGGAGCGTCGGCTGGATAGCGTGATCTACCGCATGGGCTTCGGCACCAGCCGCCCGCAATCCAGGCAGATCGTGCGGCACGGGCACATTCAGGTGAACGGACGCAAGGTGGATATCCCCTCGTTCATGGTGAAGATCGGCGACGAGGTGTCGGTCCGCGAACCGAGCAAGAACAATCCGACCATCCTTTCGGCGCGGGATGCCACCGCGCACGCGCCGTCGCCCTCCTGGATGGATGTGGATCGGGAAGCGCTCAAAGGCCGCATTACCAGCCTGCCCAAGCGCGAGGAACTGGTCCAAATTCAGTTGAACGAGCAGCTCATCGTAGAACTGTATTCAAAGTAACGTGGCGCAGGCACTCGTGCCTGTCGGCGGGCACTTTTGCCCGCCCTAAAAGGAGATTATGTTCAAGGGCTTTCAGAAACCCAAAAGATTGGTTGCCAACACCGAAACCCTCACGGAACGGTATGGCATGTTCACCGCCCAGCCGTTTCAACGCGGTTTCGGCACCACTATCGGCAATAGCTTGCGCCGCATCCTGCTCAGCTCCATTGAGGGCGCGGCCATCACGGCGGTCCGCATTGAGGGTGTGGAGCACGAATTCAGCCCCATCCCCGGAGTGGTCGAGGATGCCACCGACATCATTCTCAACTTGAAGCAGATCCCCTTCAAGATTATGGGCGACGGTATCAAGAGCGTATACCTGTCCGTGGATCACGCGGGTGAAGTGATGAGCTCTCAAATCCGGACCGATCAGGATGTGGAGGTGCTGGACCGCAATCTGCACCTGGCCACCGTCAGCGAAGGCGGCAAGCTCAACGTCGAGATGCGCCTGAAAAGCGGCCGCGGCTATGTCAGCGCAGACAAGAATTTCGACGAAGACCTGGCGCTCGGCTATATCCCCATCGACTCCGTACATTCGCCGGTGCGCAAAGTGAACTTCGCCGTGGAAGCCGCCCGTCTGGGCCAGATGACCGATTACGACAAGCTCACGCTGGAAGTTTGGACCAACGGCGCGGTTTCGCCGCAGGACGCCATCGGCTACGCCGCGAAGCTGCTGAAGGACCATATGTCCATCTTCATCAACTTCGAAGAGCTTCCCGAGGCTTCCGAAGACATCTCCGAGCATGGCATGGACAAGATGAGCGAGATCCTGAACCGTTCCGTGGAGGAACTGGAGCTCAGCGTGCGCTCATACAACTGCCTCAAGAACGCCAACATTCAAACCATCGGCGAACTGGTGCAGAAGACCGAAGCCGAAATGCTGCGCACCAAGAATTTCGGCCGTAAGTCATTGAACGAAATCAAGGAGATCCTGGCCAATATGGGTCTTTCGCTGGGAATGCGGATCGACCCGCACGGCCGCCTGGTGGCGCCGCCGCCGCAACCGGCCGGCAGCATGCCGGAACTCGACGACGAGGATCTGCACAACGATCAAGACCAGTTGTAGGACAGGCCTCCGGCCTGTCCCTGCCGACTAAGGTGTTATTGAGATAAAGCCATGCGACATAGAGTAGCCGGATATAAGCTGAAGCGGGACGGAGCCGCCCGCAAGTCCCTGTTGCGGGGACTGGTCACCAACGTGATCGAGCAGGAGCGCGTGATCACCACCGTGCCTAAGGCCAAGGCCGCCAAGCCCCTGGTCGACCGCATGATCACGCTGGGCAAGGACGACACGCTGCACGCCCGCCGGGAAGCCGCGCGGGTGCTGTTCACGCCCGCCTCGGTGAAGAAGTTGTTCGATACGCTGGCCACTCGGTTCGGCCAGCGCAACGGCGGCTACACTCGCATCGTCAGGCTGGGCCCCCGCAAGGGCGATGGCGCGGAAGTGGCCATGATCGAGCTGGTCGGCTCTGAATTGGTCAAGCGCGCCGCCGACCGCGCCAAGCGCAAGGAAGAACGCGAGCGCGCCGCGCGCGAAGGCCGTGACGTCGAAGAAGAAGAGTGACGTCCAGGTAGGTCACGCCACTCCCGTTCCTTGCGAATGTTGTGCACTTCGAGGCCTCGCCGGCAAACGCCGCAGCGTAAGAGCCGCTGGCCCAGCCGGTCGATGTGCATCGACATGCACTCCGCTTTCTTCCACCTTGGTGACGGTGTGGGCTTTCAAGCGCAACTGTTTTCTGAAAAAAATTTCTATGAGCACCTCGTTCGGTCCCTGCGTATTCCTTGGTCAGGAACCACGAAGATAAACCGCTACGGGGTGCTTCTCAGTCCCTGTCAATCCACAACGCGCGGTGAGCGGCTGTGGCTCGCGAGATCCGGGTCGGTGCGGCGAGTAGCAGCGACGATCCTGCGGCCTGGAATATACGCGAGGCGACCGATACCCAGGTGCACCTGCGTGCGAAGTAGCAATTACCGGCTCACGATGTCGGCGTCGTTGGCCGGGTCAGTTTGCCTTTTGGCCAGTCGGGTAGACCCGGCTGCATAAGCGGCTTGCTGCGCTTTGTAGCCGTCAAACGCGCGCTGCACGATCAGCAATGGGCCGCCCACATATCCAACGTAAAAACGCACGCGGAGATCGTTTGCGATCCGCCGTTCCGCGGCGGCACCCCGATTCAGGCTTTCGATTCTGGCGCCCAACTGCCGCCCGAACCTCTTCTCCGCCGAGGGGATATTCATCACCTCGGGCATGTTCTTCTGCTTGGTCACGGCGCGGCGGATCTCGCCGTCGGACAGAATTTTGTCCATCTCCGCGACTACAGGCGCCATCTCGTCCGCGGCACGACGGCGTTGCGCAAGAACCGTCGCAATGTAATCCGGGTCGCCGACGGCAGTCCGGTCCTTGTAAACGATGGCGACAGCGCCCCCCTCTACACGGACCGGCGCGATCCCGCCGGGCCGGTCTCCAAACCTTAGCTTTTTGGAAATGCGCGTTTGGTTTGGACCCAGAAATCCCTCGTCGCCGGGAAATGTCGCGTCAGGAAAAACGTCGACGAGGGCGATTTTCCACAGCAGATCCTCGCTGAGGTCCGCCCGGACAATCTGGCCGTCGGAGTAAAGTACGGTAAGCGCGATTTTGTACGCCGTGATCGTCTTGCCGGTAAGATTGTGTAGTTCCGCCTCGTCTTGGGTTCTGTCGCCTGGCGTGTGGCCCAGACGCACGTGCACCGCGAGCGCGGCGCTCACAGGCAAGTTGTTCGCTGACTGGGCGGAGGCCCGGAACGGCGAAGCCGCCGCATAACCGAATGCCCATACCAGGGCCACACGATACCAGTATCTGCGGATCATTTCGGATTACTCCGGCGTTAACTCGTACCGATGCATCTGGGGCTGCGCGGCGGCGCGCTGCGCGGCGACCACATCCGCCTCCAGCGTATCCAGCGCCTCACCCGCCGCTTGCAGATGCGCGGGCGGAATCGCGATGTTGTCCAGATTTACGCCCGCCATGCGCCAGCGCGCGAAGTGCACGATGTTATGCCGCAACGTCAGATCGTGTACCGCCGCCGCCTGCTTCGCCATGGGTGTTGCCAGCGTGGCCAGGTTCACGCCCTTGGCCCATTCTTCTTTGCTGAACGTCCCCACCGCGTCGCCATCGATCTTCAACGTATAGCGGGCTGCGGGAAGGCCGATGACCTTCAACGGTTCCCGGTCCATGGCTTCCACGAAATCCGAGGCGCGCAACGCTAGTGCCATCACTTCGTCCTTGGCGTCGATCGGCATCGGCAAGGCTTCGTCCAATTGCCTCCAGGAGAGGCGCTCGCCCACCGCCAGATCGGTCACCTGCGTGTTTGCGGCACTGACGATGGCGGGTTCGGCCGCGTCGATCTCGACGGCGGTGACCGTGGCTGGCGCCTGCCACGCTTTCAGCAGCGCTTCAGCCATCAACAGGTGGCCGGCGGGCGCGGGATGCACGCGGTCGGGCAACAGCTTCTTGGCTGTTTCGGGGTTCAGCTTGTTGGCTTTCTCCAACGCCTGAACCACAGGGCCGTTCAAATCGGCCACATCGAGTTTATCTTCGCGGGCCAGCTCCTTGACGAATTCGCCGTAGCGCACCAGTACCTGGTTATAGCCGCCCTCGAAAGTGGGCGGACGGGTCACGTCATCGTAGGGCGAGGGTTCGATCGCGGTGATGCGAATGCCGGGCAGCGCGTCTTTCACGGTCTGCACTATGTGCCGGTATCCGGAGGCATATGTGTCGAAAATCTTCTGATCGAACGCGCGGTAGCTGCCGTCGTTCATGCCCAGCATGATGGTCATCACGTCCGGCTTGTAGGCCACCACATCGCGCGGCAAGCGCACGTCGATGGGCCCCGCTCCGCCGCCGCTGACGCGGTCGCCGCCTACACCGGAGTGTACGAAGCTAACCTTCATCCGGGGGAAGCGGGTGAGCACATAGGTCTCGACAAACGTGGTGTAGAGGCGCTGGTCCGTGATGCTGTCGCCGTAGAACACGACGCGGTCGCCATCGTGCAAATAGAAGGCGGCCGGCGGCGCCGCGCGCAGGAATATCGCCGGCAGCAGCCCAAAGATCGCGGTTCGCCGTAGAAATTTCATGATGCACACAGTATAGGTATAAAACGGCGTAGGCTGGTAATGATGCCTAAAGCTCCGATTCTCCTGCTGGCGCCGCTCGCTTTGTTTGCCCATAACCTGATGCCCGTGCCGGCGAAGTTGCAGCCTGGAGCGGGACGCATGCGCATCGACCGGAATTTCGCATTCGTGCAGTTGACCGGATATCGCGAGCCGCGCCTGGAGGCCGCCGCCGCGAGGCTGGTGGAGCAGGTAGCGCGCAAGACTGGAATTCCCATGGCGCCCGGCATCGGCGTGCATGCGCCCGAGGCTCCGCTGGTGGTCTATTGCGATCATGCCGCGGCGCCGGTGCAATCCGTGCAGGAGGATGAATCTTACAGGCTCACCGTCACGCCCCTAGGCGCGCGCCTGGACGCGCCCAATCCGCTGGGCGTGCTGCACGGCATGCAGACCTTCCTGCAACTGATCGATCTCGATGCGGCCGGTTTCGGCGTGCCGGCGGTGACCATCGAGGACCAGCCGCGCTTTCCATGGCGCGGCCTCATGCTGGATGTAGCGCGGCACTGGATCCCGCTGGCGGACGTGCTGCGCACGCTGGACGGCATGGCTGCCGTGAAGCTGAACGTGTTCCATTGGCATCTCTCGGAGAATCAGGGCTTCCGCATCGAGAGCCTGCGCTTCCCCAAGTTGCAGGAGATGGGCTCCGACGGCCAATACTATACGCAGGATCAGGTGCGCGGGGTGATCGCCTACGCGCGCGACCGCGGCATTCGCGTGATTCCGGAATTCGATATGCCCGGCCACGCCACCGCCTGGTTCGTGGGCTATCCGGAATTGGCCAGCGCGCCCGGGCCCTACCGGATCGAGCGGCAGTGGGGCATTTTCGATCCGGCCATGGACCCCACGCGCGAAGAAACCTATCAATTTCTGGACTCGTTCGTCGGCGAGATGGCCGCGCTGTTCCCGGATGAATACTTCCACATCGGCGGCGACGAGGTGAACGGCAAGCAGTGGGATGCTAATCCGCGCATCCGGGAATTCATGCGCGCGGAGGGGATCAAGGACAACCAGGCGCTGCAAGCCTATTTCACGCGGCGCGTGCAGGCCATCGTGGCGAAGCACGGAAAAAAGATGATCGGCTGGGATGAGATTCTGAGCAAGGACATGCCGCACAATATCCTGGTGCAATCCTGGCGCGGACAGAAGGCGCTGGCGGATGCGGCGCGGCAGGGCGTCGGCGGCATCTTATCGAACGGATATTATCTGGACCTGGGCTACTCCGCGGCGCATCACTACGCGGTCGATCCGCTAGGCGCGGGTGCGGCGGATCTAGCCGAGGAGCAGAAGCGGCTGGTGCTGGGCGGCGAAGCTTGCATGTGGTCCGAATTCGTGACTCCGGAGCTGCTGGATACGCGCGTGTGGCCCCGCATGGCGGCTATCGCGGAGCGCTTCTGGTCGCCGCAAAATGTGACGGACGTCTCCGATATGTACCGCAGGCTGGGTACGGTGAGCCGCGATTTGGAATGGCTGGGCCTGACGCATCTTTCGGAGTACGACGACATGCTGGCGCGGCTGGCTGGCGACGGCCCGGTGGCGCCCGTGCGCACCCTGGCGGACGTGGTCGAGCCGGTGAAAGACTACGCGCGCGAAGAGGCGCATCCGTACGACCGCTTTTCGCCGTTGAACCGGCTGATCGATGCGGCCCGCCCCGATAGCGAAGCCGTACGCGAATTTGCGGCGTTGGTGGACCGCATGGGTCCCGAGGATCTGCCGCGCATCCGCGCCTGGCTGACCCTTTGGCGCGACAACCACGCGCGCTTGGCGCCGGTGCTGGCGAATTCCGCGCTGCTCGCCGAGGACGCGGAGATTTCCAAGGATTTGTCAGCCATCGCTGAGGCCGGTTTGCAGGCTTTGGATGAGAAGCACGACCCGGCATGGATCGCGGAAAAGCGGGTGCTGTTGGACCGCGCCAAGAAACCCAAGGCGGAACTGCTGTTGAGCGTGGAGCCGTCCATTCGCAAGCTGATCGAAACCGCGCGATAGCGCCAGCAAGGCGCCAACCCGTCGCTGCTAAAGCTCCGGTGGCCCACGGCCGATAAGCACTGTATGAACCCTACCAGGCTTGTGCAGGCCATCGTGTGCATCGTGCTGTGCAGCGCAGCTGTTCGGGGGGGCTCATCGCCCGCCCTTCCGGCAGACGATCCCCAGGCTGCACCGGCGCAGGCCCCGGACGGACCTGCTGCATTCTCGCTCGACCAATGCCTCGAGACCGCTTTCCAAAAAAATCATCGCCGCCCGGTCTCCAAATTCGCCATCGTTCTGGCAGAGGCCCAGCACCGCCAGGCCTTGGCCGGCTACTGGCCGCAGGTCGACGCCAAAGCGGGTTATGAGCGCCTCAGCAACCCGCTGAACTTTATTTTCCCCGCGAGCAGCGTTCAGATACCCGCGCAGTCCGTAAGCGTTCCTGGCGGAACCATGATAGTCACGATCCCGGCCAATGCCTTCGCGCCAGGTTTTCCGGCGAACAGCATCCAAATGCCGGTCAACTTCCCCGGCCAGACCTATAAGACCGGGGCCCAAACGTTTCCGATTCCTGAGCAGAACGTGAAGACCCTCGACCCGAATATTGTCAGCGGGACGCTGAGCATGGAATGGCTGTTGTGGGATGGCGGGATGCGGAAAGGGCTGCGGGAGCAGTCCGCCGCCAATGTGGCGATGATGCGCGAAGAGGCCCGCCGCACCGACCTGGAAATCGCCGACAGTGTAACCCGGATGTACTGGGGCGCGGTGCTGGCGCGGCAGTTGAGCCGCCTCGGCCAAGACACTCTGGCGCGCATGGAGTCCACTATGCAGCTCACCGAAACCATGTATAAGGGCGGCGCCGGCAAGGTCACCCGGTCCGACTACCTGGACAATCAGGTCATGGTCGAGACGATACGGTCGCTGGTGGCCCAATTGCAAAAAAACGAAGTCATGTCCCAGGCGGCTCTAGCCAACACCATGGGGCTCGCCTGGAATGCCAGCGTCCAGCCATCCGCCGCCGAGATTCCCTTCGCACCCGCGGCGCAGAACCTCGATCAATTGGTGGCCGTCTCGTATCAGTTCAACCCGGATTGGGAGAAGCTGGGGGATGCCATGCGTGCGCTCCAAGGCGCTGTCACCACTGCCAGGAGCGGGTACTACCCCAAACTCGCGCTCACTGGGGAACTCCATCGCTGGTGGAACGGAGGTTACAACGCCGGCCTGGCGACAGACCAGAACCAGCAAGGTTGGACCGCCGGCGTGGGCTTGGAGATCCCTGTGTTCGACGGTCTCCTGACCCGCAATCGGGTCGGCGAAGCGATCGCCCGGCTCAATCAGCTCAAGGAGACGCAATTCCTCTTGCGGGATGGAATCGCACTCCAGATCAAGGATCTGGTGTTGGGCCTGGACGCCGCCGCCAAGTCCGGAACGGCCAGCCTGGCCGCCATGCGGTCCGCACAGGAAAATCGCGATCTCAACGAGCGGGCTTACCGCGAGGAGTTGGTCGAAACCGAGAAAGTGATCCGGTCGCAATTGATGGAGGCACTCATGTCGGCGCAGCACTTCAAGGCGCGCTACGACTACGCCGCCGTCTTGTCGCAGCTTAGCTTGACCGTGGGCAAGGAGATCGGCGAAAGGCTGGCGCCGGCGCGATGAGACCGCGCGGGCAGAGCAGGTGGTGCGCGTACGGCCTCGCTGCCGGATTGCTGGCCTGGGCCGCTCTTCCGTTCGCCGCGAAGGGCTCCGAGCATTCGGAAGGCGATGCGCCGCCCGGCCTCCGCATGGCGATTTCTGAAAGCGTCGCCGGCGAAGTCAACGCCAACGATTTACGGGTTGCAATCAAGACTTGGGCCGAAACGGTAGCCCTGCAGACGGGCGTACGTATCGAGCCCGAATTGTGCACCACCGCCCAACTGGTGCAGAGAATTCGGAACCACCAGGTGGACGGGTTTTCCCTCAATATCCTCGAATTTGTGCGGGTGTCCAGCTATGCGGACCGCGAAATCGTGGTAGACGAAGCCGAGGTGCCGGACGGATCGGAGTACCTGTTGCTGGTGCACCAGTCGAGCGGCATTCAGAGTCTGGCCGACCTGCGCGGGCGGACCCTGCTTTTATACGAGAACACGCGTACATGCCTGGCGAGAATCTGGCTCGAGATTTTGCTGGGGTCTGCGCACCTTGGCGCTGTGGACACTTTCTTTGGCAGACTGGAGAGCAACCCGAAGCTATCGCGCGTGGTGCTGCCGGTTTTCTTCCGGCACACCGACGCGTGCCTGGTGACGCGGCGCGGTTACAGCACCATGTGCGAACTGAATCCACAGCTTGCTAAGCAGTTGCACATTCTAGCGGTATCTCCCAAGCTGTTGACGACTTTCACGGCCTTTGAAAAGGACAGCCCGGCGGAAAGCAAACGGAGATTTCTGGCGGCCATCACGGATCTGAACAAGACCGTTGCGGGCCGGCAGGCCCTGATCTTGTTTGGAAGCACGCGGCTGGTGCAGACGGATGTTTCCGCGCTGCGCACCGCCCTGGATCTCCTGCACGCTTACGACCGGCTCAAGAGCAAGGCGCCCGCCGCCGGACAGTAACCGGGGCGGCGATGAGGGATGCACGAATTGTGAAGAAGCGTTTCACCGGCGGATGGGCGAAGGTCCGGCGGCGCCTCCGGTTGCGTGCGCCTAGAGGAATCACGGCACGAATTTCGGGGCTTTCATGGACTATCGCGCTATTCAGCCTGATGGTCTTCGTAGGCGCCAGCATCCCGGAGCAGAAACACGAGATTGAAGACAACCTTCGTTCGAAGGCGCATGGCATCGCCGGCGCCCTGCAGGACGACGTGGCCAACGCGGCGGTCACGGAAGACTATAGCGCCTTGGTGGATGAGTGCGGACTGGCTCTGGCTGCGGACGACTCAATCGATTTCCTGGCGGTCGCCAAGAGCGACGGCTTTTCCATTATCGTCGACCGAAAGGGTTGGCGCGCCGCGCAATTGGGCGCCTTCTGGAGGCCCCAGAAACGTGTGGCATCCGGCGCTATTGAAGTAGTGCCGGTGTTCGGGGAACGCATCTTCCACTATGCTACGCCTTATGACTTTTCCACCATGCCTTGGGGATGGGTTCACGTCGGCCTGTCTTTGAAAGCCTACGATCACGGTGTCGCCCGGCTGTATCAACGCACGGGCGCGCTGGCTGTCGTGTGCGTCGCCGGCAGCCTGCTCGCCTCGGTTATTTTCGCCCGGCGTCTGGTCCGTCCGATGGTGCGCCTGCAGGACATGGCTGGCAGGATCGCGCAAGGGGATCTGTCGGCACGCGCCTCCATTCAGAGCGCGCAGGAAATCGAGGGACTCGCGGAATCGTTCAATACCATGGCGGACGCGCTGTGGCAGCGCGACGAGATTCTTGAAAGCATTCGCTTTGCCGCGCAGCGGTTCCTCAGCGCCGAAGCTTGGCAAACCGTGATTCTGGAAGTGCTATCGAAGATCGGAAACGCGGCCCAGGTCAGCCGTGTCTTCCTCCTGGAGAACCGAAGCGCGCAGGAGGAGGGACTGGTGGGCACGATCTTGCACGAGTGGGTCCGGCCCGGCATCCCTTGCCGGACCAGCGGACCCGGACGGGCCGAATTGCGATGGAACGGCGGAGATTGGAGGCGATGGGCGGAAGCTCTGGGACGCGGAGAAGTGGTCCTGTCGGAAGCGGGCGGCCCGGACGGGACCGGGCGCGGCTTGGCGCCTCCCTCGCAGTCGTGCATATTAGTGCCCATCGAAGTGGGTGGCCAGTGGTTTGGCGTGCTGGGCTTCGACGATTGTGTCCGCGTGCGGGCCTGGAGCGATGCCGAGCGGGACAGCTTCCGCTCAGCCGCCGGCATGTTGGGGGCCGCCATCACCCGGCAACAGGCGCAGGAGTACGTGGACAATATCCTGCGGTCCATGGGTGAGTCCCTCTTGGTCATGGATCCGGAACTGCGAATTCAGCGCGTAAACCCCAGCGCCCTGCGCCTGCTGGGATACACCGAGGAACAATTGGTAGGGCAGCCCTTCAGCCAGGTCGTGGACGGCGACGTTCCCGTGAGCGGCATCGCCATCGAGCGAACCTATCGTACCAGTGCCGGCAACCGGATCCCCGTACTGTTTTCTTCCGCCGAGCTGCGCAGCGGGCCGGGCTCGCTCGTCGGATACGTGTGCCTCGCGCAGGAATTGACCGATCTCAAGCGTACCCAAGCCGAACTAGTGCGCGCGCGGGACGCCGCCGAAAATGCCAACCGGACCAAGAGTGTCTTCCTCGCCAACATGAGCCACGAACTGCGCACGCCCTTGAACGCCATCATCGGCTACAGCCAGATGCTGCGCGAAGATTGTATCGGGCCCGAACAGCCCGAGGTTCTATCCGACCTGGAGAAGATCGAGCGCTCCGGCCACATCTTGCTGGGCATCATCAACGACATCCTGGATCTGTCCAAGATCGAGGCCGGACGCGAGACGGTCAAGGCCCAGACGTTCGATATCGCCGCGGTGCTGCAAGACGTCTCGAACGCCGTCCAACCGCTAGCGCGGCAACAGGGCAATGTACTCGAAATCGATTGTCCCGACGACGCCCGGATGACTTACGCGGATCTGCCCAAATTCCGGCAGAGCCTGTTGAACCTGGTAAATAACGCCATGAAATTCACCGAGCGCGGCCGCGTCTCGGTCAGGGTAAATAAACGGCTCGATACGGACGGCGAGTGGACCGAAGTGCACGTCTCCGACACCGGCATCGGAATCGGCCGGGAACACCTGGGCAAGCTGTTCCAGCCCTTCTCGCAGGTGGACGCCTCCGCCACCCGGAAATACAACGGCACCGGCTTGGGACTGGCTATCAGTAAGAAATTCTGCCAGATGATGGGCGGCGATATTACCGTGGAGAGCGAACCGGGACGCGGATCCCGCTTTTCGATCCGGCTGCCGGCCGGGCAGCAGCCGATCCGCGGAGCAACCGAATTTGGGACGGACGGAGCCTAAAAATGTGCCGGATACTGTTGGTCGAGGATAACGAGTTGAACCGCGACATGCTCACCAAGCGGCTGCGCCATCGCGGCTATGATGTCGTACTGGCGGTGAACGGCCAGCAGGCCCTTGAAATGGCGCGCAGCCGGCAACCCGACATCGTGCTGATGGATCTCAGCCTGCCGGAGATCGACGGCTGGCAAGTGGCACGTATCCTGAAGAACGAGCCCGGCACACGGGGCATCCCGGTGGTGGCGCTGACCGCGCACGCCATGTTAGGGGACCGGGAGAAAGCTCTGGAGGCGGGTTGCGACGACTATGCCACCAAACCGGTGGACCTGCCGCTTCTGATGGGCATGATTCGGCGATTGACCTCCAGGTTAGGAGCGGCGGACGGCGATGCCGGTCTGAAGGGTGAACAACAATGAACGAGAATAACCATCTACTGCTGGTGGACGATGAGGAATTGAACCGCGATATGCTCTCGCGGCGCCTCGAACACCATGGATTTCGTGTGGACGTAGCCGCCGACGGCCCATCGGCCCTCCAGTTCATCGCCGCTCATCCGCCGGATCTGGTGCTGCTGGATAGCATGATGCCGGGCATGACCGGCGTGGAAGTATTGCAGGCTTTGCGCGCCACCTACGCCCCGGACCACTTGCCGGTAATCATGGTGACCGCCTTGAAGGATAGCGATAACGTCGTCGAAGCTCTCGGCCTTGGCGCCAACGATTACATCACCAAGCCCGTAGACTTCCCAGTCGCCATGGCGCGCATTCAAGCCCAACTGTCGCGCAAAGCCGCTGGAGGCGCTCTGCGCCAGAGCGAGGAACGCTATGCGCTGGCGGCGCTGGGCGCCAACGTTGGTTTGTGGGACTGGGACCTGGCGTCCGGGCGGATCTACTACTCCGCACGTTGGAAGGCCATGCTCGGGTACGCGGAAGCCGATATTGGGGAGGGCCTCAACGAGTGGTTCTCGCGTGTGCATCCCGAGGACCGCGACAAGCTCCGTGAGCTTTCGCTGGCGGCGCAGGCTGGCGGGTCCAGCGGGGCGTTTGAATGCGAGCATCGCGTGCGCCATCGGGAGGGATCCTATCGCTGGATGCGTAGCCGCGGCGCGGCTGTACAGGATGCCGAGGGCCGGGCCGTCAGGATGGCGGGATCGATGAGCGATGTCACCGACAGCAAGCTCTTCGATCCGCTCACCGGATTGGCAAACCGGGTCCTGTTCATGGACCGTCTGGAACAGGAATTCGCCGCGTATGGCGCTAACCCGGAAGCGCAATTCGCGGTCATGCTCCTGGATATCGACCGGTTCAAGCTGATCAACGACAGCCTGGGACATTCGGCCGGCGACGAGTTGCTGGTAGCCATGGCGGGGCGCCTGGTGCGGGGGGTGCGCGCGGGCGATTCCAACGCGGGGTCCACCTGCCGCGACTTGGCCGCGCGGTTTAGCGGCGACGGGTTTGCGGTGCTGTTGTGCGATCTGTCCGGCCCGGCGGCAGCGGTGCAGGTGGCGCAACGCATCTTGGCGGAATTGCGGGAATCCTTCGGGCTGTCCGACCGCGAAATCTTCTGTACCGTAAGCATCGGCATCGCGCCGTGCGCGTCGGCGTATCCCTGTACGGCCGACATGGTGCGGGACGCCGACACGGCCATGAACACGGCCAAGAGCAAGGGACGCTCCCGCTGCGAGGTCTTCAACCAGACTATGCGCGCGCACGTGGTGGAACGCTTGCAACTGGAGAACGACCTCCGCCGCGCAGTCGAAAACCATGAGTTGTCCCTGAGCTATCAGGCGAAAGTCCGGCTTACCGACCGCCGCATTTGCGGTTTCGAAGCTTTGGCCCGATGGCGCCATCCGCAGCGCGGATGGATTCCGCCGACCGAATTTATCCCGGTCGCGGAGGAGACCGGCTTGATTCACGAGCTGGATATGTGGATCTTGCGCCAAGCCTGCGCTCAAATGAAACATTGGCACGCCACCTACCCCTGCGAGCCGCCATTGGCGATCAGCGTGAATCTTTCGCCGCGCCAGTTTGCCCAGCCGCGTCTGATCGAGCAGATTGCGGATGTGCTGCGGGAGACCGGCCTGGAGCCGTCCGCCCTGCGATTGGAAATTACCGAGGGCGTCTTGCTGGACGACCACGAGGCCGCCCGCGATATCCTGTCGCGGCTAAAGCTCTTGGGCGTGGGACTGAAAATCGACGACTTCGGAACCGGCTATTCGAGCTTGGCCTACCTGGCGCGGCTGCCTTTCGATACCTTGAAGATCGACCGGTCGTTTACTGTGCAGCTACAGGGCGGCGATTGCAATTCCGAGATCGTAAAATCCATCCTCGATATGGCGCATACGCTGGGAATGGAAGTAGTAGCCGAGGGCGTGGAAGACAACGATCAGATCGCGCGTCTGATATCCATGGGATGCGAGTTTGGCCAGGGCTTCTTCTTTTCGAGACCGGTTTCCGCGGACGATGCGGACGTCCTGCTGGCTGCCATGATGGACACTCCCGAGGCGGCCCATCCTCTGCTTCTAGCCACGCTCCCACCCGCGCAGACCCAAGATTTCGATCGGTAGGACAGGCCTCCTACCCGATTCCCGCGGGGTGGCGGCCTGTCCAGCGGGGAGGCATCGCCTGTTACCATCGGAATCGGAACCCAGCCGTGAAGACCGTTTTTCACTTGGACATGGACGCGTTCTTCGTGTCCGTCGAAGAATTATTCGATCCCGCGCTCATCGGCAAGGCCGTGGTCGTGGGCGGCCGGCCGAATGAGCGGGGCGTGGTGTCCGCGGCGTCGTACGAAGCGCGCAAGTTCGGCGTGCATTCCGCCATGCCCCTGCGCACCGCCGCGCGGCTGTGCCCGCACGCCATATTTGTGGACGGCCACCCCACCCGCTACCGCGATTATTCCGCGCGCGTGCGCGAAGTGCTGAACCAATTTTCGCCGCTGGTCGAGATGGCTTCCATCGACGAAGCCTACCTGGATATGACCGGCACGGAGCGTCTGCATGGTCCGCCGCTGCGCGCCGCCCATGCGCTGCACCAGACCATGAAGGCCCAGACCCGGCTCAACTGTTCCATCGGCATCTCCACCGCGCGCCTGGTCGCCAAGGTCGCTTCCGATCAAGCCAAACCCAACGGTGTGTTGTGGATCGTACCCGGCGCAGAGGCCGCCTTTCTGGCACCGCTGGACGTGCGTAAGATTCCAGGGGTAGGCAAGGTTACCGAAAAGAATCTGCATATGCTCTCGATCCGAAAGGTCGGCGATCTGGCGCATCTGGACCACCGCTTCCTTGAAGAGCGCTTCGGCAAGTGGGGATTGGCGCTGTCCGGCAAAGCGCGCGGCTTGGACGCGGGCGGCTGGTTCGATGCCGAAATCGGCGCGAACTCCGATCCTAAGTCGATCAGCCACGAGCACACTTACAATGAAGACACCAGCGATGTCGCGGTGCTCGAATCCACCCTCGCGCGGCTTTCCGAAATGGTGGGCCGCCGCTTGCGGGAAAACGGCCTGCATGCGCGCACTCTGCAGCTCAAACTGCGCTATTCGGATTTTTCCACCATCACGCGCGCGCATTCCATCGAGCGCGCCACGCAGATCGATACCGAGATCTTCGATGAGGCGCGCGCGCTGTTCCTGAAGAATTGGAAGCCCGGCGCGCGCGTCCGCCTGCTGGGCGTGCAGGCGTCGTCTTTTGAAGAATTACACGAACAGTTGGACCTGTTGGACGAGGGCAAGCACGAGCGCTGGCAGCACGCGCTGGCCGCCGCCGACCGGTTGCGCGATAAGTACGGCGACTCCGCCGTCTCACTGGCAGCCGGGCTGAAAGGCGGCTTCCGCGAGCGCACGCATGATGCGCAGACGCGCAGACGCGGCGACACGGAGACGCAGTGAGAAAGCTCACGCCACGAGCTTCAGCCGAGTGTCATCGTTTGTACGTTTCGCCCGCGGAGATCCTTCAACCGCGGCCTAAGATAGGCTCATACTGGTTGTATGGTTCGATATCGAAGCAGGACCGTTATGTACGGAATATCCCTGCTGCCGTTTCTGGCGGCGATCGCATCCGCCCAGACAATTAGCACCTTTGCGGGAAACGGAACCGCCGGATACTCGGGCGACGGCGGACCGGCTATTAACGCCGAAATCAACCGCGTGGTGGGGCTGGCGGTGGACGCGGCCGGGAACGTGTACCTGGCCGACCAAAACAATAACGCGGTGCGTAAAGTAGACACGCATGGCGTGATCACTACATTCGCCGGCACGGGTACCGCCGGATTCAGCGGCGATGGCGGGCAGGCGGCGCAGGCGGAGCTCAACCAGCCTCTGGGAGTGTGCGTGGCCCCCAATGGCGGCATTTACGTGAACGACTACGGCAATCTGCGGGTCCGCGAAATCTCGCCCTCGGGCATCATTACGACGGTGGCCGGGAACGGATCGTCGGGTGATAGCGGGGATGGCGGCCCGGCGACGGCCGCGGAATTTGTGATTCCCATTCGCTGCGCGGTGGATTCGAGCGGCAATCTCTACATCGTGGACCAAGGCGCGTTTAGGGTCCGCAAAGTAGATGCGAGCGGCGCCATCACCGCTTATGCGGGCACCGGCGCGGACGGATTCTCCGGAGATGGCGGACCGGCGACGGAGGCGGAGTTCAACAACCCCACCTGGGTGACGGTGGACTCGTCGGGCAACCTTTATGTGACGGACCAGTTCAACTTTCGCATCCGGATGGTCAATGCCGCCACCGGGACGATTACGACGGTGGCGGGGAACGGAGTCAACGCGTTTGCAGGCGACGGCGGACCGGCCACTTCGGCCAGCCTGGGCTACCCGGGCGGGACCGTAGTGGATCCGACCGGCGCTCTGTTTATCGTGGACGACTCGAACAACAGGATCCGCGAAGTGAGCGGAGGGGTCATTACCACAGTGGCGGGTACGGCGACGGCGGGGTATACGGGCGATGGCGGCCCGCCCTCGCAGGCGGAGTTGAACAGTCCGTTTCCGATCACGCTGGATAACGCCGGAAATCTGTATGTGGGCGATGGCGTGTATACCGGCGACCTGACGGATAACCGCGTGCGGGAGATTGCGGGCGTGGCGGCGCCGCTTACGAAGCAAACCCCCGCCATTGGCGCCGGCGGCATTGTCAGCGCCAGCGCATTCGGAGAATTCACCTCTGTCTCGCCGGGCTCCTGGATCGAGATCTATGGATCGAACTTGGGGGTTACCACGCAATCGTGGGCCGGCGCCGATTTCAACGGCGTAAACGCTCCCACCACGCTCGGCGGCACTTCCGTCACTGTCGGCGGGCAGACGGCCTTCATCGACTTCGTCAGCCCGGGGCAGGTGAACGTGCTGGTGCCATCGAACGTCCCAACGGGCATGCAGCCCATAACGGTTACGGTCGGGAATCTAACCAGCACGCTGTATAACATCTCCGTCAATGCCGTTCAACCGGGCCTGCTCGCGCCGGCGTCGTTCAAGATCGGCGGAACCCAGTACGCGGTGGCGCTCTTCGCCGATGGCACGTACGTCCTGCCCACGGGCGCGATGGCGGGCCTCACATCGAAGCCCGCCCAGCCGGGCGACGAAATCGTTTTGTATGGCATCGGGTTCGGGCCGGTTACGCCAAATATACCGGCGGGCCAGCTTGTCGGGCAGGCTAACACGCTGACATCGTCGTTTGCGGTGTCCGTAGGCGGCGTGCCCGTCACCGGCTCCAACGTGGCTTATGCGGGCCTGGCGCCGGGTTTCACGGGTTTATATCAGTTCAATATCGTGGTGCCGGCTAACGCCGGCAACGGCGCCGTGCCATTGACGTTTACGGTCGGCGGTGTGGCCGGAACGCAGACGTTGTATCTCGCAGTAAGCAACTAATATATGGAGGGCGGGCAATCCTGCCCGCAGCCGGCTTTCAGCCGGCTCTCGCGCACTCCGAGGCGGTGGGCGCGACACGGTGTGGCGCGACCGTAGCAGTTCTGACTGCTTTTTGCTATAATCGGACCCGCATACCTAATCCAAAGAAAACACGCAAACAAATTATGAAATCTATCGGCATTCCTTTGTTTCTATTCTGTGTAGCCTTCCTGTCGCCGCGGGCCTGGGCCGTCACGGCGACCTACACCAACAGCACTCAAAACGTCACTTTGACGGGTCTCGGCGGCAGCGGCGGTACTGGGCAGAGCCGCGTCGATTGGGGTACTTGCGCGTACGATGGCACGAATACCAACTGCACAGTCTCGGCCCCCTATACCGGCGTCGGCGGCGGCGGGACTATCTCGATGGTGTTGAGTTATCGGGGCAATGGGATATCACCCTGGACGGCCAACTCGATCAGCCCGGGCAGTAACCTTATTACGTTCGGTCTGATGGCCGGAAATTCCGGCAGTATTGTGGTGAGTCTGCAAGAGAGCACCGGCGCTAATGTTACGTTTCTGTCCGACAATTTCGTATTTTATTATAACGACTCCGCCGTATGCACCGGCGTCGCCGCCGGGTCGTGCAGCGTCGGACAAGTGGGGCTGACGCCGAACGCTACGATGACGGGAACGGTTTACGGCACATTTGACGCCACGCCTGTAATTCTGGCCGTTATCAGCGCCAGCAGTTTCGGCGCGTTCTCCGCGGTGGCGCCAGGGACATGGATGGAGATCTACGGCACCAATCTTGCGAACGTCGTCTCTCAGACTTGGGACGGCGCCGATTTCAACGGTAACGCGGCGCCCACTGCGCTGGCCAGCACCACGGTAACGATCGGCGGCCTATCCGCCTTTATCGATTTCGTCAGCCCCTTACAAGTGAATGCCCTGTCGCCGTCCAATACCGCGATCGGGCCGCAGCCGGTGGTGGTTACTACGCCGGGCGGAACCAGCGCGCCTTTCACGCCGACGGTTAATGCAACCGAGGCGGGCCTGGACGCGCCGACATCGTTCAACATCGCCGGCGTCCAGTATGCAGTGGCGATGTTCGCCGATGGCTCGTTCGTCCTGCCCACGGATGCGGTTGCGGGCGTCACGTCGCGGCCCGCCAAACCGGGCGACGAGATCGTTCTTTATGGCATAGGCTTCGGGCCGGTCACGCCAAACTTACTGGCGGGCCAGCTTGTGGAGCAGGCCAATACGCTCGCATCGTCCTTCAGTGTGTCCGTAGGCGGCGTGCCCGTTACCAGCGTGCCCTATTTCGGACTAGCGCCGAGTTACACGGGCTTATACCAGTTCAATATCGTGGTGCCGGCTAACGCCGGAAGTGGCGCTGTGCCGTTGACGTTCATGGTCGGCGGGGTAGCCGGAACGCAGACGTTGTCTCTTGCGCTGACCAACTGATCAGCGCGCCTCCGCGCCCGTCAGCCGCGACAGAGCCGTTTCCAGCTCCCGCGGATGAAACCCGAATGGGCCGGGGCCGCTCTTGTACGCTACGCTTCCGTCGCGGTCGATGGCATACAGCCGGTCGGGCCAGCCCGTGTAGGCCTGCTCGGTCGTGTTCCGGAAGTCGTCCAATAGCGCCGGGATCGCGATATGCAGGTTGCGCACGCAGGAGTCCGCCACTGCCGCGCGCTCATCGGCGCTGCGCGGGCTGGCGACCACGATGTGTTGCTTCACGTTCGATTGCATTTGCCAGACGTCGCTGGCGTGCGCCTCCTGTATGTACACGATGTAGAAGGCAGCCCGATCCTTGTATTGTTCGTAGAGCTTGTTGAGCTCGGGAACCTCCCGGCGAAAGGGCGGTCAAGTATAGCTGCCGAAGATCAGCACCACGGGTTCCCGGCCGTGGAACGAAGACAGGCGCACGCGCGCGCTCTTGTCAAGCCTCTCCAGATCGAAATCCGGCGCCGTATCGCCGGGACGGATGTGGCCGCCGCGCGCTACACCCCACAGCGTCTCGAAGGGCAGCACCATGAACATGGGTCCCGGCACTTTGGCTATAGCCTTGGCGAAGCGCACCGGCGGCTGCCACATGATCGCCAGTATCGCGGCGCAAAATATCAGATAGGCGGCCACCAAACCCGCCAGGATCTTAAGCGCCGTGAGCGCATTGTGCATTCCTCGATTGTAGCCCCGTGAACGAGTTAAACTGGGCTGATGGAATGGACCCGTTTTGAAGCCGCCGGCCAGTTCGCCTTTGGAGTGGCGGCGTCGGAACTGGGCGTTTGTGCAATCGAGTTGAATGCCACCGCCGCGCTGCCCGGACGCGAGTGCCAAACCAACCCCCTATTGCGGCAAGCCATCGAGCAACTGCGCGCTTACTTCGCCGGCGAATTGCGGGATTTCACCCTCACACTGGATCTGCAAGGCACCGAGTTTCAAAGGCGCGTGTGGCGCGAGCTGCAGAACATTCCCTACGGCGAAACCCGCAGCTACAGCTTCGTGGCGAACACGATAGGCACGCCCAAAGCAGTGCGCGCGGTGGGCTCTGCCAACGGGCGCAACCCGATCCCGATTGTGGTGCCGTGCCATCGCGTTATCGGCGCCGGCGGATCGCTGGTGGGATACGGCGGCGGATTGCCGCTCAAACGCTTCCTGCTCGACCTGGAAACCCGGCACTCCCACTTGTTCGCGGAAGCCTGAACCCTATCATCCTCGATGGGGATCATTCGATGCGGACGGAACCCGAACCCGTGCGCACATCCACCAGCGCCCCGCCACCCTTAACCTTGCCCTGAATCTCATGGCCGCCGAGATTGCCGTGAACCGTGATGGGGTGGTCCACATACACCTGGCCCGAGCCGGTATGCGCATACAGATCGAACGCGGCGTCCGCGGGCAACCGCACGTTCACGCCGCCCGAACCGGTCTGGGCTTCGAGCGGTCCAGGCGCCGTCTGCTCCAGGCGCATGCTGCCGCTTCCCGTGTGCGCGCTAATCGGGCCTCGGATAGCGGACCCTTCAATGGAACCGCTCCCGGTGTGGGCGTCGACCTTGCCCTTCACGGAATCGATCTCGATGCGCCCGGAGCCCGTCCGCACGTGGACTTCATCGTCCACGCGGGCGACGGTGACGGATCCCGAGCCGGTCTCCAGTTCCGCGGGACCGTGGATGCCCTCCACATTCTCGCTGCCCGATCCCGTGCGGGCGCGCAGGCGGGTCTGTTGCGGCGCCACCAGCTCATACTCGATCGAGACATGCCGGCGCAGCCAGTCTTCCTGCGGCACACTGATCCGGATGCTGTTGCCGGTTTGCACGATCGGCGGATTCGCCTCGATCTCATGGATGCGGGCTTCGTTTCCGCGGAAGAAGTCGTCGTGCACGCGAATGACACCGTGGATGTGCACGCTGGCCGCATCTCCGGAACGCACTGCGATGCGGCCGGAGGCGGTCTCGACGTTCAAATCGACCGCGCCGTTGACGGTGAGAGTCCGGTCGAAGGAGCCTTCGCGCTGGGCCGCGGCCGATTGCAGCACCAAGCCTGCGAAGGCCAAGCCGGCGGTAACATGGCTGAATCTCATAAATCCTCCTGTGAGAAAGATATAGACGTAACAGGGGCACAAATGTTAGCTAACCCATTGAAAACAACGCCAAAGCCCAATCGATCGTTCTGTTCTCCGGAAGAGCTTGTGCTACCCTCAAATCGGACAACGCCCACGCTCTTTGAAAAATCTAACCCTTGCCGATCGCGACGGCCTCACACAACCAGCAAAGCCGTTCGCCGAAATTGACTTCGCTGTTTTTTCAACTATAACTAAACAAATGGCTTATTGGGTTAGTACGTCAATAAATGAGATTGCGCCCCGCGCTAACCCACTTTTTCCCACCGCCCACTCCCCGCGGACCGTAGCACCGCATCGGTGACATAATCCGTAGCCAAACCGTCGCGGAACGAGGGTCCGGGAATCCGGCCCTCGCCCAGGCCCGTCAGGAAATCGGCCACCTGGTGGATGAAGGTGTGCTCGTAGCCGATCTGCAATCCCGGCACCCACCAGTTCTTCATATACGGGTGGTCGCCGTCGGTAATATGAATCGAGCGCCAGCCGCGCAGGCGCCCTTCATCGCGATGGTCGAAGAATTCGAGCCGATGCAAATCGTGCAAGTCCCAGAAGATCGAAGCGTGCTCGCCGTTGATCTCCAGCGTGTAGAGCGCCTTGTGCCCGCGCGCGTAGCGCGTCGCTTCGAAGGTGGCCAGCGACCCGTTTTGAAAGCGCGCCAGAAAGGCGCTGGCGTCGTCTATGCCGACCTTCTCCACGCGGCCCGTGAGCGTATGCGGACGCTCCTTGACGAATGTCTCGGTCATGGCGGTGACTTGGTCGATCCCGCCGTTCAGCCACATGGCCGTGTCGATGCAGTGCGCCAGCAGGTCGCCGGTCACGCCGCTGCCGGCCACGTTCACGTCCAGGCGCCACAGTCCCGCGCCACCCTGCGGCAGGTCGGCCGAGATGGTCCAATCCTGCAGAAACTTCGCGCGGTAATGGAAGATCTTGCCCAGCCGGCCTTCATCGATCAACTGCCTGGCGAGCGTGACTGCGGGCACCCGGCGATAGTTGTACCAGACCATGTTCGGCACACCCGCCTTTTCCACCGCCTGCACCATCCGCTCGGATTCCGCGGCGTTGCGTCCCAACGGCTTTTCGCAGAGCACCATCTTGCCGGCCTCGGCCGCGGCGATGGCGATTTCGGCGTGGGTATCGTTGGGGCTGGCGATATCGATCAGATCGATGTCCGGGCGCGCAACCAGTTCCCGCCAGTCCGTTTCGGTGGTTCCATAACCCCATTGCCCTGCGAACGCGGCAACCTTGGCGGCATCGCGCGCACAAACCGCCTGCAACACGGGACGGTATGGCACGTCGAAAAACTGGTTCACTCTGGCGAAGGCGTTGGAGTGCGTGCGGCCCATGAAGCCGTAGCCGACCAGGCCGATGCGCAGTGGTTTCTTTGTCATGGATAGATTACTCCTGCCAGCCATGCGCATCGCGCACGGCGAGCATAGCCGCCAGAATACCGTTCCAGGTGCCCTGCTCCAGCATTACCGCATTGGGGAACATGCATCCATCCCAGCAGATGTGGCGCATCGATTGGGTCAACCGCCCGTGTTCATCGCGCAGCCAATATCCTGCGTCGCGCACGATGTCCAGCTTGCCGTTAGGGTCGCCGGGCAGGCAATGGTGGCCGGTCTTGTCGTGCGATCCCGATCCATGCACTGTGGCATCGTTTTGCGCCACGTGGAAATCGATGGTCCATGGACGCAGCGCCGTGGTCAACTGGCGCAGGGCCTCCTGAAATCGGCTGGTTTGATCCCACTCGAAATCCTGCGGCAGGATGCGGTCCTCCGGCGCATTGTAGCCCAGCGTGAACAGCAGCGTATGCGCCATGTCCGCCTGGAAGCCCAGTGTTTGGGGCCGGTCCACAAGTTCCAAAAGCTGCACCATGCGCCGCCAGCTATGCATGCCGCCCCAACAGATCTCGCCCTCGGCAGCCAGGCGCTCGCCATAGCCGGCGGCAACTTCGCAAGCCTCGCGAAACGTTTGCGCAATCAAGCGCGTATTGCCGCCCGGATCCTTGGCCCACTCGGCGGGGCTGGTTGCCGAATCGATGCGTACGATTCCATTTGGCCGCACGCCCAGTTCGCGCAGTTTCCGGGCGATCCGGCAGGCTTTGCGCACCTGCGCGACGAAGCTCTTGCGCTCCTCCGCGTTGCCCATGGCCGAGCCGCCACCGGTGGGCGGCCACACCGGCGCCACCACCGACCCGATTGCCAGATCGAACGCGCGCACTTCATCGGCGAGACGCGCCAGGTCGTCGTCGGTGGAGTCGATGGAGACGTGCGGGTCGAACAGGAAGAGGTCCACGCCATCGAATCGCACGCCATCGACCTCGGCCGCGGCGGTGAGGCGCAGCATGGTGTCCAGGCCGATAGGCGGTTCTGAATCCGGGCCTTTGCCCACCAGGCCGGGCCACATGGCATTATGGACGCGGGGGAAATTGTGGTGCGAACGTGGCACGCTCATGATGCGCCATATTAGCACGCACGGGCAGGGCGCACCGCAAGCTTAATCCCGACCGATGGCCAGTACGAAGTAGTGCGCACGCGTGGTCCCCGCGTTATGCCAGCCATGTTCCTCGTTGGAGGCTACATAGGCCACGGACCCCGGTCCCAGCTTGGCGCTGCGTCCCGCGATGGTTACTTCCATGATGCCTTCCCGGATGAGGACCATCTCTTCGTGGACGTGGTGGTGCGGCGGATGCGGCGCGCCGCCGGGCGGCAGCTCAGTCTCATGCAATTCGATGCGCACGCCGGCGTGCGTCTCACCATCGAGTACGGGGCGCGTCTGATTGTCTCCGCTGGTGTGCACCGGGAGTTGTTCGAAGCTGTAAGTCTTGGAGGGCAGCGCGGCGTTCTGCGCCCCACCCCGTGCGGCTGCGAGGATGGGCAGCAATAGACTGAGATCTCTGCGCGAATAGTTCATCGGAAACATTTTACTGCGGTTTGCAGATCCACTGTGGCAGACTACTTGCTATGCACCCCGATGTGAAGAAACGGACGCTGGTTTGGGCACTGGCCGCGGCAGCTCTCGTAGCCGCGATCTGCGCCGCACTGGTGCTTACCGCCGGAAGCTGGCTATCACCCATCGCGAAACGCGAAATCCTGGAGGCGTTGAAACGGCAGTATCGCGGCGACGTTGAGATACGCTCGCTCGATATCACCTTCACACCGCACCCGCACGCAACCGGGGAAGGGCTTGTCTTCCGGGCCAAAGACCGCGCCGGCGCACCACCCTTGTTCACATTGCGCCGCTTCGAAGCGGACGCCGGTTGGATGGGGCTGCTCCTTTCTCCGCATCGCATAAGCTTCCTGCGGCTGGACGGACTCGAAATCCATGTCGCGCGCGGCGCGCAACAAAGCCCGCAAGCGGGCGCCGCTGGCAAGCCGCCCGCACCGTCTCTTGTCTTTGAAGAAGTAGTGGCGGACGGCACACGGCTGGAGATCCTACCTTTGGACGCAAGCAAGCTGCCCTTGCAATTCGATATTTACAAGCTATCGTTGACATCCCCCGGCGCGGAGCGGCCAATGCATTACCGCGCCCAACTGCGCAACGCCAAGCCACCCGGAATCATCGATGCAAATGGCGATTTCGGTCCGTGGAACGCGCTCGATCCGGGACAGACTGGCGTCACCGGAAAGTATCTGTTCTCAAACGCCGACCTGAGCGTATTCAAGGGAATCTCCGGCAGGCTCTCTTCGCAGGGGGAGTTTCACGGCCAGCTTGGCAAGATCGAAGTGAACGGTGAGACCGATACGCCCGACTTCGAGGTTTCCGTGGGCGGGCATTTGATGCACCTCCGCACCACGTTTAGCGCTACCGTGGACGGCACCAATGGCGATACTCTCCTGCATCCGGTGAATGCACAGTTCGGCCACACCAAGGTGGTGGCGCAAGGGAAAATTATCGGTGCCCAGTCCGGCGGCCACGGCGTGCCCGGCAAGACCATTTTGCTGGATGCGTCGGTGCAGGATGGCGATGTCGCCGACATTCTCCGGATGGGCGTGAAATCCGAACCGCCGCCGATGAACGGTCGAATCCGTTTTCACGCGAAGATCCGCATTCCGCCGGGCGCGGGAGATATTCCGGACAGGCTGGAGCTAAACGGGCAGTTCGAAATCGCGGGCGGGCGCTTCACCAACGCGAAGCTGGAACATACCTTGTCCACTATATCCGCGCGCACGCAAGGTCAGACAGACGGCCCTACGGACAATGCGGCAGCCTCGGACTTTCAAGGAAACTTTGTCCTGCGCAACGGCCTGATGACCCTAAGCGGATTCTCGTTCCATATTCCGGGCGCCACCGTCCGGCTCGACGGCGCCTATGGCCTGAAGACCGAGCAACTGAATTTTCGCGGCACGGTGACCACCGAAGTACGGCTTTCGCAGATGACTACCGGGCTGAAGTCCAAGCTCCTGCGGATGGTCGATCCAATCTTTAGCAGGCACGGCACGGGCGCGGTGATTCCGATTCATATCGGCGGCACGCGGTCGAGCCCAACCATCGGCTTGGACATCAAACTGTAGTCTCGGAAATTACCGATACTCCACGCTCTCCAGAAATAGCCCCTTGGCCGGCGCCGTCGGACCCGCCTTGCGCATGCAACCCGGCGTCAGCAGCGCGCGCAACCCCGATTCATCCAGGTTGCCGCGGCCGGCTTCCAACAGCGATCCCACGATGTTGCGCACCATGTGCTTCAGAAAGCCGCTGCCGCGCACGCGGTAAATCAGACGGTCGGGTCGGGCTTCCAACGTCGAGCTGAAGATGGTGCGCACTTTCGTTTTGCCTTCGTCGTCGCGGTCGTCAGACGCCGCAAATGCGGTGAAGTCGTGCTCCCCTTCGAACACCGGCGCGCAAGCCAGCATGCGATCCAGGTCCAGCGGATAAGGATGATGATGGACGTACCGCCATTCCCATGGCGGACAGACTTCCGTGCGCACCATGCGGTATTCGTAGGTCTTGGCCAGCGCTTGAAATCGCGGATGAAAATCGGGGGCGGCTTCCTCGGTGGAGAGCACCCGGATGGAAACGGGCAGCAGCCGGTTCATGGCTTTGCGAAGATTCGGCGGCGGGATAGGGTTGTCGATGCTGAAGGCGGCCACCTGCGCCAGGGCGTGTACGCCGGCGTCGGTGCGGCCGGATCCGGCCACGTGTACCGGACGGCCTTCGATTTCGCTCACCACGGATTCCAGCGTGCCTTGAATGGTAGGCAGGCCGGGCTGCACTTGCCAGCCGTGGAAATCGGTGCCGTCGTAGGCGAGTTGAATTCGAATGCGGCGCATGGGTGGGGCCGGTCCTCGGCCTGCGGCGACTGTCTCAGGCCGCCTGTAGACGCTAATATCGCGTTGTTGGAACGTCTTACGTCTGATAACAGATTTTGTCGGACATAAGCAACCTGCTCCCATCCAAGATGAGGTCAAGGAACTTATTTGAACCGGCAGCCTTCAGTCGCTTCGTAAGTCGACGTCATCCATGTGAGCGATCGTTTCCGTCCAGCAGTGCGGCGTTGCGCATTCGCGGACCAGGCGTGAGTGAAATTGTCGTTTATCACCCTCTAAATGGCCTTAACATCCTCCACCGCCCCCACATGCGGTCCTCAGCCCTGCCGCAGCGGTTCCACTAGGATCATCCGCATCGCCGCGCGCGCCGGGAACCAGCAGCCGGCCGCTGCCATCGCAAGTAGAACGACGGCCGCGGCGATTGCCGTCGCCCTTGCGGCGCTTTCCCGGCTCCGGCCAGTCAATCACGGGCGCGGCAAGCTTTTTGAAGGCGTGTACGAATGCCTTGCATAACGCCCATGCGCGGATGCCGGCGCTGGCGGGCGGGGCTGGCCGGAGGGTTACGCGTGGCCCCCTGCTTTTCATCGTCGGCGGTAGTCGCGCCCGCTGCCGCCGCGGACTTCCTCGATGATTTGCTCGCTGTCGCGGGTAAACGGAACGAAGCCAGTCATTAACCCGTCTGAGTAGGCCGGGCGCGGATTGCCGGCGTAGCAACAGGCTACCCCCAGCCATTGCCTGGATGTATTGTTCAGTGGCGTCCAGGCGTGTGCAACACCCTTCGCAGATGAGAAGATGCTCTTCGAGCAACTCCGCGCGTGTTTCTTCCAGTCTGCCGAACGCATAGCGCTCCAGCGACTCGTCGTCCACATGGCGTTCAAAAGCCGCTCCGTCGTTCCCGGCGATTCCATGACAGACAAATGTCTCCCGGAGCGGAAGCATTTCTTGGCTCGGTCCGGTCAAATAGCTCTGGTCTTTCCGGTTTAGTGGTAACATGTTATAAGCATACGTGATAATCCGTGCATTGTCGGTTCGGTCTCGAACATTGTGCGTCGCGGCCTTTTTGGCGTCGGTAACTGCGGAGGTTTCGCTAAAGTGCCCCCAATATCTATATATAACAACATCCTGTTGAAGGCCTTCGACACTGATTTGATTTCGCGTCTCGGACTCCAAGCTCTGGTTTTCAAGGCGGGGCAAAGGATTGAGATGCCCGGTCAGCCGATTGAACATGTGTATTTTATCGAGAGTGGAATGGCTTCGATGACCACGATCTTTTCCGACGGACGTGAGGTTGAGGTAGGCATGTTCGGTTATGAATCGGTGATCGGTGTATCGGCGTTGATGGGAATGAAATCCAGCCTGAACCATATCTATACACAGATAGAGGGCACCGGATACAGGTGAAGTTTAGAGGCCGCAAAGAAGGAGTTCGGCAACCACGGGACATTCCAAACGCTTGCCTTGCGGTATGTTCAGGTTCAATTGATTCAGGCTATGCAATCTGCCAGTTGTGCGGCAATGCATAACTTTGAGCAGAGACTTTCCAGATGGCTATTGATCAGTGCAGATAGATCGCACCTCGAAAGCTTCAAAATGTCACAGGATTTTATGTCCCACATGCTTGGAAGCACTCGGCCCACGGTATCTTTGGTCGCGGCAACCCTAAAGAAGGAAAAACTCATCACATACGCCAGGTGTCAGGTTTGCATCTTAGACCGCAAGGCACTCGAAAAGCGTTCGTGCGAGTGCTACCAGATTATCACGAGTTATCTGTCAGACTACGAAGCATTCGATAGCTTACACATGGCATAACTGGCTGGCCCATGGAAGTGCATTTTCAGCCCTGACGTGCAGGCAAAGCTTGAACAGATGGCGCGCGCCACTGGGCGCCGGAGCGATCAACTGGTCGAGAACGTCGTGACCGATTTCTTTGACGACATCACCTTCACGCGGGAAACGCTCGACCGCCGCTACGACGATATGGAAGGCAGCAAGGTCACTCCTATTCCCGGCGATGAAGTTTTCGCAAGGCTCCGGGCCAAGAGCGCGGCCCGCAGAGCCGAGCGTCAATGAGCGGCTTCCGGTTCCACCCGGAGACGGAGGCCGACCTAGAGGCCATTTGCGAATTCATGCCTGGGTGCAGACCGGGATCGGCCCGCCCCGCAGTCACCCCGGCCGCGACCCCGGCTTCACCACAGGCACGCCCTGCGCGCACAAGGGACACCCCCCCGGATCGTAAGTCACCACCTGCAGCGTCACCAGCGCCACGCGCGGCGCTCCCACATCCGCGACTCCGCCGCTACGATCCACGATCGATCCCGCCGCCACCGGGCGCGCCCCCGCCGCGCGCAGCACCTCCACTACGTCGCGCGTGCTGCCTCCCGTGGTGATCACGTCTTCCACCACCACCGCCGCCTCGCCCGGGGCTACCGTGAAGCCGCGGCGCAGGGTCATCCTCTTGTTCTCGTCCCGCTCGGTGAAAATGAATCGTACGCCCAACGCACGGGCAACTTCGTGGCCGATGATCAAGCCGCCCAGCGCGGGCGACACCACCAATCCCACGGGTTCCGGCGTGAGCTTGCGTAGCTCCTCCGCCAACAGGCCGCCCAGCTCCGCCGCGTGCCGCGGATGCTGCAGCACCAGCGCGCATTGCAGATACTCCGGGCTGTGCAGTCCGCTGGTTAGCCGGAAGTGGCCGTTGAGATATGCGCCCGTAGCGCGGAACGTCTCCAGAATGGACTCGGCTTGCGGCGTCACAAACGCCTACTATACCATTGAGGAAAACAGGTAGGCCGCCTGAAAGGCGGCTGCGGGCAAGATTGCCCGCCCTCCGAAAAATAGGGTCATCCATGCATCGTATTCAAACCATCGTTGCCATTCTTTGTGTCCGGCTGTCGATCGCGCCAGCCTTCGCCCAGCAAGCCCACCAGATCGGCCAGCCGGACGGAACTTTCTCCTGGCTCACCGGCAAATACCGGATGCCGCAGGTTCCGCCCATCGACGTGGCCAACTCCGGCCGCCTGGACTCCCTACTGCGCGCCGGAAGGCTCTACCTCTCGATGCAGGACGCCATCGCCTTGGCGCTCGAGAACAATCTCGACATCGAGATCCAACGCTACGGCCCGCAGATCGCCGACGCCCAGGTTCTGCGCGCGCGCGCGGGTGCATTCGCGCAAGGCGTCTCCACATCCGTGACCGCCGGACCCACCAGCGCGCAGCCCGGCGGCGTGGCCCAGAGCGGCGTTTCCGGCAACCCTTCCACGCAAGCCAGCTCGGCCAGCGCCACGGCCGTGGGCAATACTGTGATCTCGCAAACCGGACCGCCCATTCTCAGCTACGATCCGGCGCTGGTGGGCAGCGCAAGCTGGGCGCACCAATCCATTCCCGAAAGCAGCGTGTTCATCGCCGGCACCGATGACTTGGTGCAGCGCCAAGATACCTCCGGCCTCACCTATCAGCAAGGCTTCCAAACCGGAACTTCGGTCAGCTTAGGACTGAACAACTCCACGTCCATCGGCAACAGCTCCACCACGTTGTTCAATCCCGTCACCAGTTCGTCGCTGGGTATCACGGTGACGCAGCATCTGCTGCAAGGCTTCAGCCTGGCTGTGAACCAGCGCCAAATCGTAATCGCCAAGAATAACCGGGAGCTTTCGGATCTGACTTTCAAGCTGCAGGTGATCACCACGGTCGCCGCCGTCATGGACCTTTACTGGGATCTGGTCACGTTCAACGAGAACGTGCGCGTCGAGCAGCAGGCCGTGACCACCAGCACCAAGCTTTTCGAGGACAATCAGAAACAGGTGGACGCGGGGATGATGGCGCCCATCGAAGTGGTGCGGGCGGAGGCGCAGTTGGCTACCGATCAGCAGAACCTGACGCTCGCCGAAACCCAACTGCTGCAGCAGGAAACCATTCTGAAAAACGCGCTCAGCCGCACCGGCGTGGCCAGCCCCTCGGTAGCCGAAGCGCGCATCGTGCCTACGGATCGCATCCGCGTGCCCGCTGTCGAGCCGGTCACACCTATGCAGGATCTGGTAGCCACGGCGCTGTCGGCGCGTCCGGAACTGGCGCAGAATCGCATCCAGGTGACCAACCAGGAGATTACGCTGCACGGCTCGAAGAACGGACTGCTGCCTACGCTCGATCTGGTCGCTTCCGCGACCAACAACGGATTGGCGGGGCAGGTGAGCACCGTGCAATCGACCCTGCCCTTCAGTTTCGGCGCGCCCAGTCCGGTCTTCATCGGCGGATACGGCACGGTGTTGAAGCAGTTGTTTGCGCGCGACTATCCCAATTACTCGGCGGGATTCAACCTCACCATTCCGCTGCGCAATCGCGCGGCGCAGGCCCAAGCCATCAACGACGAGCTGACCCTGCGGCAGTTGCAGCTCGGCGTGCAGAGGCTGGAAAATCAGGTGCGCGTGGACGTGCAGAACGCCGTGATCGGCGTGCAAAATGCGCGCGCGCAATATACGGCGGCCACCAAGGCGCGCATTCTGCAGGAACGCACGCTGGACGCCGAGCAGAAGAAATATGCCGCCGGCGCTTCGGTGATTTACAACGTGATTCTGACCCAGCGTGACTTGGCCACCGCGCGCCAGAGCGAACTGGCGGCCGAAGCGGCCTATGCCAAGTCGAAGGTGGAACTGGAGCGGGTCACGGGGCAGACGCTGAATAACAATGGCATTTCACTGGGCGAGGCGTTCCAGGGCGTGGTTTCGCGCCCGCCCACTCCCTTGCCACCTGCGTAAATCGGAGGGCGGGCAATCCTAAACGGACCCACTGCCACTATAGCGCCTTCTCAAAAAAATCCAGCATGGCCTGCTGCATCTGCTTCTGCGCCGCGCCGCCCACGCCGTGCGATTTCTGCGGGTACACGATCATCTGGAATTGTTTACCCTCCCGCTCCAAAATGTTGGCCATCTGCACGGTGTTTTGGAAATGCACGTTGTCGTCCTCGATATTGTGCAGAATCAGGAGCCGCGCCTTGATCTCACCCGCGTTAGTCTGTGGCGAGCTGCGCTTGTAGCCCTCCGCATTTTCCTCGGGCAAGCCCATGTAGCGCTCGGTGTAAATCGAATCGTAGTTGCGCCAATCGGTCACCGGAGCGCCGGCGATGCCCGCCTTGAAGACGCTCGGAGCATTGGCCAACGCATAGAGCGTCATATATCCGCCGTAGCTCCATCCGCTAATGCCGATGCGCGCCATGTCCGCGAAGCCCAGCGTTCCCAGGTAGCGAATACCATCCAATTGGTCGTTCAGCTCGTGCGCACCCGTTTCGTGATAGATCTTCGATTCCCATATGTGCCCGCGGCCGGCCGACCCGCGATTGTCAAGTTGCCAGATGAGGTATCCCTTCTGCGCCAGCACCTGTTCGAAGCCGGCGCCGTTCCAGGCGTCGCGCACGGCCTGCACGCCCGGCCCGCCGTAGACCATGACTATCACAGGGTACTTCTTTTCGGGCGAGAAGCCCGCCGGCTTGATCATTCGCGCATACAGGGGCACGCCGTCCGTAGCTTTGATCTTGACGATCTCGGCAGGCAGTATCTCCACATCCGGCGAAGTGGCTTCTTTATACACCGCGATCTGCGACCCGTCGCTTTCGTGCAGCGTGCGCCGCGGCGGCGTGGCCAGGCTGGAAGCTGTGTCCATGTAGTAGTCGGTGGTCGGACTCATCGAAATGCCGTGTGTACCAGCGCCGCCGGTTAGGCGCTGCTTCTGCTTGCCGTCCAGGCGCGCGCGGTAAAGCTGCCGTTCCAGCGGACTCTGCTCGTTCGAAACGAAGAAGACCTCGTGCGTCTCTTCGTTCACTCCCGCAACTTCGGTCACCTCCCATTCGCCTTTCGTAATCTGCGAAATGTGTTTGTCGTCAGTCGCGCAAAGGTAGAGGTGCAGGAAGCCGTCCCGTTCGCTGCCCCAAAGGAACTGTTTCCCCTTGTTGAGGAAGCGGAAGTCGTCGTTCACGTTCACCCAATAAGAATCCTCCTCGGTCAGCAGCACCCGCGAGACGCCCGTGCGCACGTCCGCCAGACCCAGGTCCAGACGGTTTTGAATCCGATTCAGACGCTGATAAGCCACTTCGCGGCTGTCCGGCGCCCAATCGACCCGCGCCAGCAGGTGATCGCGGGTTTCGCCGATATCCATCCAACGTGTGGGCCCGCCTTCCGCCGCCACCACTCCCAAGCGCACATCCGCATTGGGCGTGCCAGGCTGCGGAAAGCGCTCGGGTTCCGCCAGCGCGCGCCACGAGAGCAGATCCACCTGCGGGAATATCGTTTCGTGGCCGACGTCAAACTGCAAATAGGCGATCCGGCTGCTGTCGGGAGACCACCAGTGCGCGGTGGATAGGTTCAACTCTTCGGGATACACCCAGTCCAACTCGCCGTTCCACAGCGTGGCGGAGCCGTCCGTGGTAAGCCGAGTTACTTTCCTGGACGCTACTTCCAGGCTATACAGATCGTGTTCCCGGCGGAAGGACACCAAGCGGCCGTCGGGCGAGAGCTTGGGGTCGCGCTCCGCTTCCGCAGTAGCGGTGAGCTGCTCCCATTTGCCTGTCTCCGTATGCAACATAAACAGGTCGCCCTGCAGGCTGATCAACATTTCCTGCCCGGCAGCGGACCATTGGAAGCTTTGCTCGGATACGCGCCGGTTCTGCCAGTCGACGCTTTCCTGTTTGGGTGGCTTGACCGCCTTATCCTCCAGCGGTCCGAGCGCCACCAACTGCTTCTTTTTTTTCGAGGTCACCTCGTACTGCCAAATGGCCTTCTCCTCCATCCAGGCGAAACGCTTGCCGTCCGGAGCCCAGGCGATCGCCGGCATGCGGGTCTGGGCCGGCATATTCTGTATCGTGACCGGCTTTTTCTCCGCGCCGAAGCCGACGACGACCAGCAGCGGCAGAAGGCACGCAATCCTGTTCATAAACTGCATTGTACATCGGCGGCTCCATGTCCCATATCGCCCGCCGCCGGTCCACCCTGTGGCATGCTAAAGCAATCTCATGGAATTCGTCAGCGGCAACATCGGATGGATTGAAGTGATCTGCGGCCCCATGTTCTCGGGCAAGAGCGAAGAGCTGATCCGGCGCCTGCGCCGCGCCATGATCGCGCGCAAAAGAGTGCAGGTCTTCAAGCCCGCCATCGATAACCGCTACGCCCTCGACGAGATTGTTTCGCATGGGGATCTGCGTATGAAATCGGAAATCGTGAGCGGCGGCAGCGAGATCCTGGACCGCGTGGACTGGCGTTCGGAAGTGATCGGCGTGGACGAGGCCAACTTCATGGGCGAGAGTTTGGTGGATGTGGCGCAGCGCCTGGCCGATAGCGGCAAGCAGGTGATCGTGGCCGGGTTGGATACGGATTATTTGGGCCGCCCGTTTGTTCCCATCCCGGACATGCTGGCGCTGGCGGAATCGATCACCAAGACGCTGGCGATTTGCGTACGCTGCGGCAATCCGGCCAAGCATACGCAACGCCTGCGCGGCGCCGAGGATCTGATTGTGGTGGGCGCGGCCGACATGTACGAAGCGCGCTGCCGCCGCTGCTTCGAGCCGGGCATTCCCAAGCAGACTGAACTGGATTTTCTGAAGGGCCGCAAAGCGGTGGACCGATAGCCGGGTTACACCAGGTTAGACCAAGGTTAGACCCAATACTGCTCACTTTGGTGGGGCAGACCATCGTCCTTCGCGGTCTGCCTCCTTCGCCGAGCGCGGGCAGACGACATAAAAGAGCTTACACCGGCTGCAGCCGGCCGGTTGTTAGCGCCTTCATCGTGTCCGCGGCGATCTCGAACGACCGCAACCGCAAAGCATGGTCGTACAGATCCGACGCGAAGATCAACTCATCGGCCTTTGTCTCATCCAAGAGCTGCGCCAGCTTGCGCCGGACCGTCTCGGGTCCGCCGATGGCCGCCACGCTCAGCCTGGATTCCACCGCCGATCGTTCCGCTTCACTCCAGACGCCGTCCATGCTCGCGATGGGAGGCGGCACGAAAATCGGTTCGCCCCGAATCAGTCTCAGGTGCCGCTGTAGCGACGATGTCGCCAGCCAGCGCGCTTCCGCATCCGTTTCGGCCGCGACCAGCGGTACCCCGACCATAACGTACGGCTTCTCCAGATACTGCGACCCTTCAAACAGGCCTCGATAGGTTTCGAGCGCCTCCATCAGCATCGCGGGCGCGAAGTGGCTCGCGAACGCGAACGGCAATCCAAGCGCTGCCGCAAGTTGCGCGCTGTAGGTGCTGGAGCCCAGCAGCCAGACCGGCACATTCGTGCCCGCGCCGGGGTAGGCGACCAATTTCTGGCCGGGGCCAGCCGGCCCGAGATACGCGAGCAACTCGCTCACCTGCGCGGGAAAATCTTCCTCCACGGTGTTATACCGTAATGCCCGTGAGGCCACCCTATCGGACCCCGGCGCCCGCCCCACGCCGAGGTCGATACGTCCCGGATACAGAGTCTCCAGCGTCCCGAACTGCTCCGCAATCGCCAACGGCGCGTGATTCGGCAACATCACGCCACCCGCGCCGGCTCGAAGAGTGGAAGTCGCGCCGGCCACATGGCCGATCAACACCGAGGTGGCCGCGCTGGCGATGCCTGGCATGTTGTGATGCTCGGCAAGCCACAAGCGGGTAAAGCCCCATCGCTCCGCATGCCTTGCGAGGTCTACCGTATTTCGAAACGCTTCGGCGATCGTGCCATTTACTCGAACAGGTGCTAGATCGAGCACGGAAAACCGCGGCCAGTCTGGGTGCGACATATTTTGTTCGATGTTTTGACCCAGGATGAGGGTGCACCATACCCGGGTTGTGTGGCCCGCCCGGCCCTGAGTCGTTGACTGATTTATCCCGCCTCGCCCCATGCCATGTTTAAATTACAAAGGGCGGCAGTGGGTCAGTTTGGCTCGTGGGGCAAGCAATATTGCCTGCAGGCGCGCTTTTCAGGTCCAAGCCGGCTGGAAAGCCGGCTTGCAGCCAACATTGGCTGCCCCACAAGCCAAACTGACCCACTACTCGACCCCCCCGGATTTCCTTTGTCGGCGTTTAGTCGCGTTAGGGACGTCCGTTACCAGACGCCCCCCGCACAGATCCTTACGGGCGCACTTTAGCGCAGACGGCTCCTACCTTGGGTGTCTGGCGTCAAACCGCACCCCAGGTTCCGGATGCAGGATGCAGGGCCGGGTAGATAGCGATCCAGAATCGAGCGGAAACGCTCCCACCCTAGGTAGCCCTGCACCACCGACCGCTGCCAGCCCCCGGTCTCGGCGATCCGCTCATGCCACGCTTGCGCAACTCCTGCCGGACCGCTTGCAGTTTGCTGCGCCGCCGCTTTTGGACCGTCCGCCGCCCGACCGTAAACCGGCCACCCTTCCGGGTCTTCCCGCAGATATGCGTAAACCCCAGAAAATCGAAGGTCTCGGGTTTCCCTTCCCCTCTCCGCTTCCGGTGCTCCTCCGCGTATCGCCCAAACTCGATCCACCGCGTTTTCTCCGCGTGCAGTTCCAGGCTCAACTTCCGCATCCGCTCTCCCAATTGCTCCCGGAATCCTTCCGCGTCCTCCCGGCGCTCGAACCCCAGCACGGCATCGTCGGCGTAGCGGACCACGATCATGTCCCCGTGCGCCCACTTCCCCCGCCACTGGATAATGCAGGTAGATGTTCGCCAGCAAGGGCGATACGACGGTCCCCTGTGGCGTCCCTACCTTCGTCTCCTTCCATTCCCCTTCTTCCGACACTCCCCCCTTCAGCCATTTCTGGATCTGGCCGCGCGGAGTTCCCCCTCGCGCGAAAGTATGGCTGGTCGTGCCGGGCCGGCAGTTCTGCTCGCACTTGGGAACCAGTTCCTCGCCGCCGACATCGTCATGCCATCCTCTGCCGTGCTACCCGTTCCAGGATAAAGCCACGGCTGATATTCCATTCCCGCGCCAGGCAGCACCGCCGTCCAGCCAGCGCCGCCAGTGACCATGGGACCATTTCAGTAGATATACGAGCGGCAATCTCTCGGGCCCATTCCGGCGCCGGGGATCCCCATCGACAAGTTGTTGCCCGCTATGTCGAGTCACCAAGCATCTTATGGGAACCTAGACGGCTAACTTTAAACAGATGCAAAACAAGCATCAGATTGCGCGCACAGTCCGGAGTCAGCCGGTTGCGACGCAAGGGATCTCCGCAGGAGTTCGTGGAAGTGCGTGGACTCGTTGTCGCTGGGCAACCCCTGAGTTGGGCAGATCCCGCACCGCTCGTTTCCGGCTGTCATAAGCGTCGGCGAACTTGCGGCCGCAGCCGGAGCATTGCAACCCTGGCGAAATCCCAAACCGAGGATAAAATGGCCTCGAGACCGCTCGACTGCAACAAGCGATGTCCGGGGACTACTTGGGCGGTCGCGCCGCCCGCCGATTCGCGGGCACACCTCTTCGGCGCCTCGTCACGGGCTTCGGGGTGTCGGCTGCCTCAAACAATTGCCGAAACCCGTGTTCCAACAATTCGACGGCTTTCCCTAAGGCGCCGAGTTGCCCAACCCGCACTATCGCGACGGACCGGTGCAGGTCAAACGATGGGAGACGCAATACTTTCACGGAATCGATAGAATGATTCCTGGCAATGAAGCGAGCGGGCAGCAGCCCGACACCATAACCGGACTGAACGAACGCTAGCTGCAAATGCATGTTGTGGATTTCAGCCGCAATCATTGGGGCGAAGCCGGCACGCTCCATCTGATCGATGAGCCTTGCCCGAAGAAAGCACCCGGGCGGATTGAGCACCCAGGGTGCTCGGCCCAAACTTTTCCAATCAGCGTCAACGTTGCCTGCGGCGCCTTGAACGATCTCCATGCGGTCGTTAGCGATGACATTCGTCAGAAGAGGTGGAGGCGCGGTCTTACCCTCGGGCAAAAGCACGGCAGCAACGTCGAGTTCACCCGCGAGCAGCCGGTGAAATAATTCACTCGTGAGCTCGCTCGACAGCCGCAGCCGGACCTTGGGGTATTTCTCAGTCAGCGCCTGAATAGGCTCGATAAGCGTCCCCTCGGCCAGGGCATGTGCGAGCCCGATGCGCAAGAGGCCGTGAGGTTCGGCGTCGCTCGACGCAAGAAATTTCAGCGCCTCCGTCCGCTGTAGCACATCTCGCGCTTGTTCGAGCACCCTGGAGCCGAGCGCATTCAGACGCGGAGGCTTAACCGAGCGATCGAGCAATTCGGCGCCCAATGCAGCCTCCAGCCTTTGCACTTGCCGGGTAATAGCAGAGGGCGTCCGGAAGAGGCGATCGGCTGCACGGGCTATGGACCCGGCTTGGGCAAATTCTACGAGGGCGCGTAAATCATCGAGCAAGGGGACCTCCTAAGTACTCTCAAAACTTCCTCTTAACGAATAGCAGAATCGTGCGGAAACGTCAATATTATCGTGATAATAATGAACTTGTGGAATTGTCGGTCATCCGTTATAAAAAGTAATGAGTTTATGCTCTTGTGGAAGCCCGGATGCCTCATGCGATTCAAATTCGGCAGACTGGCGTCCCCGAGGTTCTGAACTCGACACCGGTTCGCCGCCTTGCGCGAGATGAAACAGCAGGAAAATGCGAGCAGCCGAAGCGTTTAAGTGACGTAGAGGAGTTCCACATGAAGAAGATTCTGACTCAGTACGGAGTGTGCGCGCTTGCGGCCGCTCTGATCGTGCCGATGGCGCAGGCGCAGCCGGCAGGAATTCAGGCTGCCTTCGGAAAAGATGCCGGAACGCTTTCCGACAAATTCACCGGACTCGCGCGCGTGATGTCGGGCAAGTACGACTGGAAGCCCGGCCAGGGCGTTCGCTCCGTCGGCGAGGTATTCAACCTGATCGTTATGGAGAACGGCATGCTCGCCGGCGTGCTCTCGGGCACACCGAATACGGGGGCACGGCCCGCGCCCATCACCGATCCGGAGAAATTGCAGGAAGCTCTGAAGGCTTCTTACGTCAATTTGCAAAAAGCGATTACGGGACTGTCCGACAACGACCTGCAGGCGCCGGTGAAACTGTTCGGAAGAGACATGACGAAGCTTGGCGCGCTGATGCTGCTTCTCGAAGATCAACACGAGCATCTGGGGCAGTCGATCGCGTACGCGCGCAGTAACGGCGTGGTTCCGCCCTGGTCTAAGTAGGAGCGCCGCGGGGCGATTTGGCCGCCGCCGATGCGATAACGATCCTTCGCATTCAACGCAACCTGGCAAAAGGCGGGCGGATCGGCAAGGCGGAAGATGTCTACCGTGAATTTGGGAGCAGATCTGACCGGCCATGGAACCAGATTTTGTCGAAGAATGCCTGTCCGTATTGACCCGCACGCCCGCAACGCTCGACGCGTTGTTGTGTGATTTACCGGACGCGTGGACTGCCGCCACCGAGGGCCCCGGAACATGGAGTCCCTTCGTCGTCATTGGCCATTTGATTCACGCGGAGAAAGCCAACTGGATTCCGCGTCTAGCGATCATTCTCGAGTATGGCGCCAGCCGTCCCTTTGAGCCTCTTGATCGCGAGGCGCAGCTCCGCGAGCGTGATGGGAAATCGCTCCCGGCCTTGTTGCAGGAATTCGCGGATTCGCGACTGGATAATATCGCGAGACTTAGGGCAATGCACCTGACGCCAGAGAAACTGGAATTGAAGGGGATGCATCCGGGACTTGGCATTGTAACCGCCCGGCAGTTGATGGCGACGTGGACCGCGCACGATTTGAGTCACCTGTTGCAAATCAGTCGCGCCATGGCCAAACGCTATAAGCAGGAGGTTGGCCCGTGGGCGGCCTATCTGTCGGTGATGAAATGAGTAAAAAGTTTATGGTTTTGTGGAAGCCCTGATGCCTCCTGCGATTCAAATTCGGCAGACTGGCGGCCCCGAGGTTCTGCACTGGACACCGATCGAGGTCGGTGAGCCCGGGCCGGGTCAGGTGCGCCTGCGCCAGGCGGCGTTCGGCCCCCAAGAATTGGTCTTCGGCACCACGCAAGGGGGCGGAAGCGCTTCCCTGGGTACTGCCTTTTTTATGCAGCCGTAACGCGCGGAAGCGCCTGATCGTGAAATGATATGATCGGGTAGAAGCTGCCCCAAGCGAACGTGGCGGAATTGGCAGACGCACCAGACTTAGGATCTGGCTCCCGCAAGGGAATGGGAGTTCGACCCTCCCCGTTCGCACCATGAATTAATTTGCGAGCATCTCTTGCTTCGCATTTGTCGTCCTCTTCGACCGCCTCTGTAACCGTGGCTGTAACCGTTTTCTGCGCGAGATAACGGTTCATGCGCTGGGCAGCATCTGCCAGGTCACGGTCGTTGACTATGTTGTAGCGATCAAAAATCGCGCGTGTCTTGTGCCCGCTAATCGCCATTGCCACCTTTTCAGGAACGCCGGCTGGGGCGGCAGTACGGCGACGCGATACCGAAGCTGCCCCACCCGGAAGCGCGCCATTGTGAGCTCTCGGCAGACGTGCATAGACCAGAGACAGTATCCCTGTATCACCCATTTAGTGCCGGTCTTCGATAGCCTGGCGATGATCACACGAGACGACTTGTTGTATCAGATCCAGTACATGAAAGACCTCGCGTCAGGCAAACAGAAGCTTGACGCCATCCCGATCAGCGCAGCACCTGCGTCATTTTGCCCAAGTCAGTTTGTCACACCATTCGCGCCGACGGTTTCCCATTGCCGGCCGCCGAGCTCCGTCCGGTATCGTGCGGTGATAGTATCGCGGAAGATCGCCTCAAACTCCAGCTTATGGCAGTCAACTTCGTCCATGCGTCCCGTGCTGAGATACTTGCTGCCTAAGCATCCGCCCATGCATACCGGCATGAAGGCGCAGTCGCCGCACTGTTCCCACGGACGCGCCAGCAGCAGCGGCGCGGGCTTGTCCGTGTCATCCACCTGCACGTGCCCGACCGCCATTTCCGGCCTGCCCGCCACCGCCGGGCATTTGAAGACACCTCCATCCGGGTCGATAGTGTAGCTATTGGTCCAGTGCAACTCGCACGGATTGGTGGGCACGACCGACCGCATGGATTTCATTTGCGGGGCGCGGCGCTGTACCGATTGGTTGATCTGAACCAAGGTCTGCGCTTTTTGTTGCGGCGTGGCGCAGCCGGTGCAGGAGCCGCTGCGTTGGGCCTCGACGACCGGCTTAAACTTAACGGACCCGAGGTGGCGCAGCACGTCTTCCTCCTCCAGGCGCTTCAGCAGCCGTTCATACGATTCCGCTTGGCCGGCCAAAAAGTTGCCTCCCACGTGGACCGTGACATATTCGGCAACCGCCTTGAGGTTAGCCAACAAAATGTCGAAGGTGCCCCTCCCGTCCCGATAGATGCGGGTCTGATCGTGCGTTTCCCGGTCGCCGTCCAGAGTGATTTTGATGGAGCCGGGGCCGTGTTGCTTGAGGGCAGTGACAAAGGGAAGCGTGAGTTGCACGCCATTTGTGATGATGTTCCAGGTAAACACGCCGCCGCGTGCGGACATCGCCCGGCTGAAAAGCTCGGCGGTCCGTAGAATATAGTCCTTTCGCGTAAGCGGCTCGCCGCCCACATACTGCACATGCAACCTCCGGCATCCGGAGGCGTCGGTCCGGCTGAGTATCCACCGTACACTGGCTTCTTCCATGGCGGGCTGCATCCGGTTAAACGCGGGTGACTCTTTTTGGAAGCAGTACGGACACGCCAGATCGCAGGCCATGGTCGGCATCAGCGTGATGTGCATGGTTTCCGGTATGCCGCCGGCGGCACGCTCGAGATAGGATTTCAGCCGTTGGTCGTCCATCTCCCGGGAGGCCGTGAGGAAACCGGCTTCCTCCAGATATTCAGCCGTGTCCCGGTCGGACGGATGCACAGGTTCGGTCGCCCATCTCTGAATGGACAGCAGTGTATCATCGTCTACTCCCAGATAACTGGCGCTCAGCACACTATAAAGAATGTGTTCCCCGGGCGACACATCCCGGTATACGATCACAAATCGCGACAAGTACACAGAGTTTCTCCTTATTCCCCTCAAACGCGAGGGGCTCAGCCCCCCGCGGTCAATCTGGCGGCGCCTCACCAAAACAATACGATACAGTTCGGACCACCATCGAACCCCCAAGGACAGTTGCTAGGCTCATCCGGCTGGAGCCGGGCACTGCCGACCTTGATCTTCAAGGCTTGCCGGGCGTGGATCTCGGGCGCCTGTCCGTTGATGGCGTTGGCTTTGTTTGTCATCGTCTGCTCTCCGTTCATTTGTAGATTTGGACGGCCTAAATGCGCCTTCCAAATACTCATGCGCAAACGGAAGACGAAACGGTTAGCGGGACCTGCGTGGCTTGTGGGGCGGCCAATGGCGGTGCATGGCCCGAGAACTCCGCCAGGAAAATGCTCGGCGCCAGCCGCATACATCGCGGCCAGCGCGACAGTGAAGCCGAAAGCTGTCCGCATCGGCGCGATCCCCGACCTAATCGTACATGAACGCGCACGAGCCCCGGCAGTGGCGCGCCCGGAGACCATCGGGCACGCGACTAGCACTTCGAGGAGATTCGGCGGAGATGAAACGACCGCCTGGCGCGGCTGAGTGCCTCGCCTGGATGCGCGTGCTCTCCTCGATGGAACCCGATCCGGCCAGCCTGAAACCCGGACAAGCAGTCTGGCGAAGCTCCGAAAGCCACTCGCGGCGCGGACAGCGGGGCAGTGACGAGGGTGCCTGGAGAAAGCGACACTCACCCTGATCGAAATATGTTCCCGATGCGTCACCCGCCGGCTTGCAAACCCTGCTGTGTCCATTGTTTGCCACATCCCGCGAATCCCAGCAGGCTTTTTAGACCGCCTTCGATCGTTTCTATCCGGAGGTTTCGCAACCTGCTTCGCGGCTCAGGTTGAGATTCTCAGCGTCCCGGAGCCACCGACGAGGAATCGTCCGCAAGGCTTAAGCGGATGGCTTCTAGCGTATCGTAAGTATCGAGTTGTCGCGGGCTTGGCTGCGCTGAGCGGGCCTGGCATTCTGTGGGTGTTCTACGAACTGTACCGCTTCGCCCGCCGTCGCGTGGTGCTGCGGCGGCAGAGGGGAGCTATGGACCCGGCCTGGAATAGCAAAATCGTGCGGAGACGTCAATATCATCGTGATAATAATGAACTTGTGGAATTGTCGGTTCTCCGTTATAAAAAGTAATGAGTTTATGCTTTTGTGGAAGCCCAGATGCCTCGCGCGATTAAATTCGGGAGACTGGCGCCCCGAGGTTCTGAACTGAACACCGGTTCGCCGCCTTGCGTGAGAGTTGAAACAGCGGGACTCTAGGGGAGTTTGCAAGCAAGTAGATCCACAGACGCCGCCGCGCTAAGCAGGCTGATTGGGACGGCGTACTTGGATATAAAAGGCGGGTTGAAAACGGCTAGCCGGTTGCCGGCGGCAGGGGAGTTAAGAAACGCCGCGTCGACCAGGATGGCCGGTCTACTCCAATGTCCGGCCGCAAACGCAGTCTACCAAGAGGACCAATGGCAGAGACGTTCGAAGCTTACCGAACTCGAGTCCTAAGCTATCTTGGCGATGAAGATCCCAGCGGTGTCCAACAAGCCACCCCATCGCAGCTCGATCGGCGTCTGCGCGATATCGCGCCCGAGGAGTTGATCCGGCGCCCTGCACCTGAAAGGTGGTCAATTGCCGAGATCGTAGCGCACTTGG
>JBEKTJ010000035.1:0-40110 GCA_049516155.1 Bryobacteraceae bacterium | reverse complement strand
GGCATATGACTGCGATGTCCGCATATGGTCTCCATTCATGTTCACCTCGGAATCACCGGCAGCACCAGCGCCGACGGATGCTGCGCGTCGTGGTAGATCCGCTGGCTGGCCTTCACCATGCGCGTCGCCCCCGCGATCGGCTCGCCCGTATTCAAATTGCGATCGAAGCGCGGAAAGTTGCTGCTGGATACATAGAGCCGGATGCGATGGCCGGCCTTGAACAAGTTACCCGTTGCCCACATGTCAAGCGAGTATTTGTAGATCTTGCCAGGCTCGATCGGCTCGGCCCGCTCGGTCGAATTGCGATACCGTGCGCGCACGATGCCGTCGGTCAAGAAGCGCGCGTAGCCGGATGGCTCCACGTCCGCCAGCAGGGCCGTGAAATCGGTATCCACCGCCGAACTGGACGCATAGAGGGTGGCCTTCACCCATCCGGTCGCCTCCACGTCCTTGGCCAGCGGCGGCGTGGAGAAGATCAGCACGTCCGGGCGGCCCTCGTTGGGGCGTTGATCGGCGGGGCCCGGTGGAAGCTGGTTGCCGCAGCACAGCCGTCCGCCAATGGTGGGGACCGGATTCGACGGGTCGTACTCGTACTGCTCCGGTTCCCCTGCGCCCGGCGCATCGGTTGAGAGCGCGCTCTTCCGCAGGTAGTAATTGGTGTACTGCGTGCGCGCCAGCGGGAACTCGCGCTCGTCGCGCCAGGCGTTCTCGCCCATGATGAAGATGCGCACCGGCGCCCCCGTGGCGTACTCATTCCGCACGCCCTTCAGCGTGTAGTCGTACCAGCGCAGGATAGTGGCGTCGGTATCCAGGACGGCACTCTTGCCGAATGTGACATCGCCAACCTTGCCATCGGGTGAAGTCTCGGCATGCGCCCAAGGGCCCAGCAGCAGCCGCTGGTCGTCGCGTGCGGGCGAAGCGCTGCGCATCCCGGCGTAGTTCTGAATCGTGCCTTTTAAGAAGATGTCGTGCCAGCCGCCCGAATGCAAGCCTTTCACCTTCATCTCACCGTAATGATCGGAGACTTTCCACGCCCGCCAATAATCGTCGTCGCGCTCATGCGCCACCCAATCGCGGAAGTAAGGCGCCAGCGCCGAAACCGGCGGCAGTTCCAGCATGCGGTAAGTGTCCACGGGCAACTGCGTAACCCACCCTTTGGGGTCCTCCAGCGCACTCGCTTTGCGCCGCAAAGTATCCACCGCCAAACCGCTCGACCACGAACTAGCGAACCACTGCATCAGCGCGCCGCTCTGATAGGTCCAGCCATCGTAATATTCCGATGCGGTCACGTAGGGCTGGATGGCCACCAGATGGGGCGGGGAAGCCATGGCCGCCAGCATCTGCGTCGCGCCCACGTAGGAACCGCCGAACATGCCGACCTTGCCATCCGCATAGGGCAGCTTGGCGGCCCACTCGACCGTGTCGTAGCCGTCCTGGCTTTCGTAGCGGAAAGGATAGAACTCACCCTGCGAATCGAAGCGTCCGCGCGTATCCTGGACAATCACCACGTACCCATGCGCGGCCATGGCCGACGCGGAGCCAGCGCCGCCCGCGCGGTTGTATGGCGTGCGCTCCAGCAGCACGGGGAATTTACCTTCCGCCTCAGGCTGATAAATGTCGGCGATCAGCTTAACGCCGTCCCGCATGGTAACGGCGACGCCCGTGTGAGTGGCCACCCTGTAGGGCTGGCCACAGGCAACCCCGGCGAAGGCCAAAGTGAGAATGGAACCCGACGCCAGACGCATCGGTATCAATCATATCTCACGTCGGGAATTCTATGGCGTCCGTGCCAGCCCACTTTAAGGCCCGGTGTTGGTCAGCAACGTCACAGTTCTTGAGTTGCGGAAGCCGCTGGCGAGCGCCACGTCAGGAAGCCCATCCCCGTTGAAATCCGCGGCGACAAGTGCAATGGGGCCTGGACCCGCGACAAACGATGCGTCCAACTCGAACGTGCCATCGCCATTGCCCAGGAGAAGCCCAACCATGAACTCCGTCAGGAAAACCACATCCGGCTTGCCATCTGCGTTGAAGTCGGCTATGGCGAATGACGAAAAAGGTCCCTCGGTAAAGGCTCCCCGAAATCGGAGCAGCTTCTGGAAAGTGGCATTACCGTTACCCAGAAGCACGCCTTCGCCGGTCACCATATCCAATATGCCGTCGCCATTCATATCGGCGAGCGCCACATAGCCGGGCCCGTGGGGGTTGAAAGTAGCCGGCTGGAAGGTGCCATCGCCATTGCCCAGCAGGATCCAATTTCCGGCGTAGGCGCCGGCGTCGGTGTCGACCATCAGGTCCAGGTTGCCATCGCCATTCAAGTCTCCAACGGCGATAAACCTGAGAACCGACGACACGTTTGGCAATATGTAGCTCACCGGCGGCTGAAAGGCGCCGTCGCCGTTGCCCAGCAGAATGGAGACGCTATCATAGGCGAGGACGACCGCCAGATCCAGGTTCCCATCCCCGTTGAAGTCTCCGGCGGCTAGTGAGAGCGGCTCTCCCGTTGCTCCCACCGTGAACGTCACTTGCGGCTGAAAGGTGCCGTTACCGTTACCCAGCAGGATCGAGACGGTGGCGCCTCCGCCATTGGCCACCGCCAAGTCCAGGTTCCCATCCCTGTTGAAGTCCCCCACGGCTACCGCTCCGGGTTGAGGCCCGACTGGATAAACATATTGAAGCGTGCTATCGGTCAGCAAGACAGTAACCGTACTGTTGTAAAAGTCGGTCAAAACCAGATCCGGTTTGCCATTGCCACTGAAGGTTCCGGCAGCAATGGTGTTGAGCTGCCCATCCGTAGGAGAAACGGCGTAGGTCGCGGTATGCTGAACGGCGCCCTGGGAGTTCCCGAGCAGAATCGCGAGATTCCCTCCATTGTACCCATCCTGGCCAGGCTGGTAGTGGTCGAGGACGGCCAGATCAAGCGACCCATCGCCATTGAAATCTCCCGAAGCGAGCGCCACAGGCTGGCTTCCCGCCGTGTAGCTGACCGGTGACTGGAACGTCCCGTCGCCATTGCCCAGCACGATCGAGATCGTATTTGCGTACTCTGCGGTGATCTCCGGGGACGGCGCATGATTGATGACGGCCAAGTCCAGCTTGCCGTCGCCATTAAAGTCCCCGACCGTCACGGCGAACGGGCCGTACCCTGCATAATAGGTTGTGGGCGGCTGGAAGGCGCCATCGCCGTTGCCGAGCAGGATCCGGACGAAATTGGGACCGCCAAAGGTGGCGACAGCCAGATCCGGTTTGCCGTCGCCATTGAAGTCTCCCACCGCCACGGATCCGGGATCTTCCAAAGCCGCGTAATGCGCCGGCGCACGGAAAGTGCCATCCCCATTACCCAGCAGGATCGTAATGTAGTTGGAGTTACTGTTGACGACTAAGTCCAGCTTGCCGTCCAGATTGAAATCCCCAACCGCCACGGTACCCGGCGACTCTCCGGCAAGGTACGCGACCGCCGCCTGGAAAGTGCCGTCACCGTTGCCCAGCAGGATCGACACGCTATTCGTGGAGGGATTGGTTACCGCAACGTCTGGCTTGCCGTCTCCGTTGAAGTCGCCTACCGCAAGATTATTGCCTGCGCCGTCAACCCCCCCGGCCGCATAGGTCACCGGCGCCTGAAACGTCCCGTCCCCATTGCCGAGCATGATCGAAACGCCGCCTTGAGGAGTCACATCCGTAGTCGCGACGATCAGATCCGGTTTGCCGTCGCGGTTCACGTCTGCGATGGCCACGCAAGTCGGGGATAGCCCGGTGTCAATCTCGATTTGCTCCCCGAATTCGCCGCCGCCCTTCCCGAGCAGCACGGAAACGTAGCCGGGGCAGGCGTCATAACAGAATTCCGTCTGGGAGTAGTGGTAGCCGACGGCCACGGCATCCAGGTATCCGTCGCCATTGAGGTCGGCAACCGCCACGGACGTCGGCCAGTACGGATACGAGTTGGTCCCGAGGGGATACGCCTTGGGCGCATTGAACGATGTGGGTGTCACCGGAAATAGGTTCGCGGGCGCCGATAGAAAAAAGAAGATAGCCGCGCCCCAGCGCTTCCAGTACTTTAACAGCATGGTTCGCCTCCAATTGGTCCGAAGTATACCACGCGAACTTCGCAGACAGCCGCGTCTTAAGGCCCAGTGTTGGTCAGCAGCGTCACCGTTCTTGCGTTGCGGAAGCCGCTGGCGAGCGCCACGTCTGGAAGCCCATCCCCGTTGAAGTCCGCGGCGACAAGTGAAAAGGGGCCTGGCCCTCCAACGAACGATGCGTCCAACTGGAACGTGCCATCGCCATTGCCCAGGAGAAGCCCAACCATGAACTCCTTCAGGAAAATCACATCCGGTTTGCCATCTCCGTTGAAGTCGGCTACGGCGAATGACGAATAAGGTCCCTCGGTAACGGCTCCCGGAAATCGCAGCAGCTTCTGGAAAGTGGCATTGCCGTTGCCCAGAAGTACGCCTTCGCTGGTCACCATATCCAATATTCCGTCGCCATTCATATCGACGAGCGCCACATAACCGGGCCCGTGGGGATTAAAAAGGGCCGGCTGGAAGGTGCCATCGCCATTGCCCAGGAGGATCCAATTTCCGGCGTAGGCGCCGGCATCGGTGTCGACCATCAGGTCCAGGTTGCCGTCGCCATTCAAGTCTCCCACGGCGATGAACCTGGGAGCCGATGACGCGTTTGGCAGCACGTAGCTCACCGCCGGCTGAAAGGCGCCGTCGCCGTTGCCCAGCAGAATGGAGACGCTATCGTAGGTGAGGACCACAGCCAGGTCCAAGTTCCCATCCCCATTGAAATCTCCGATTTCCAGCGAAGACGGCTGACCTCCCGCCGCGTACGTCACTTGCGGCTGAAAAGTGCCGTTGCCGTTGCCCAGCAGGATCGAGACGCTGCCACCCCCGCCATTCGCCACCGCCAAGTCCAGGTTCCCATCCCCGTTGAAGTCGCCCACGGCTACCGCTCCCGGTTGAGGCCCGACTGGATAGACAGATTGCACAGGGCTATCGGTCAGTAAGACTGTTACCGTATCATTGTAAAAGTCTGTCAAAACCAGATCCGGTTTGCCATTGCCACTGAAGGCTCCGGCAGCAATGGAGCTGAACTGCCCATCCGTAGGAGAAACGGCGTAGGTTGCGGTATGCTGAACGGCGCCCTGGGAGTTCCCTAGCAGAATCGCGAGATTCCCGCCATTGCCGTCGGCAAGGGGGCCGGGCTGGTAATGGTCGACGACGGCCACGTCAAGCGACCCATCGCCATTGAAATCACCCAAAGCGAGCGCGAGAGGCTCGCTTCCCGCGGTGTAGCCGACCGGTGGCTGGAACGTCCCGTCGCCATTGCCTAGCACGATCGAGATCGTATCTTCGAATTCTCCTGTAATATATGGGTCCGGCGCATTATTGACCACCGCCAGGTCTAGCTTGCCGTCGCCATTGAAGTCTCCTACAGTCACGCCAACTGGGCCGTACCCCGCATTGCAGGTTGTGGGCGGCTGGAAAGTGCCATCGCCGTTGCCCAGCAAGATCCGGACGAAATTGGGGACGCCAAAGGTGCCGACAGCCAGATCCGGTTTGCCGTCGCCATTGAAGTCTCCCACGGCTACGGATCCGGGATCCTCCAAAGCCGCGTAGTGCACTGGCGCAGCGAAAGTGCCATCCCCATTACCGAGCAGGATCGTGATGTAGTTGGAGTTACTGTTGACGACCAAGTCAAGGTTGCCGTCCAGATTGAAATCTCCCATCGCCAGGGTCCCAGGCGACGTTCCAGCAGCGTACGCGACTGCCGGCTGAAAGGCGCCATCGCCGTTGCCCAGCAGGATCGACACGGTATTCGTGGAGGGATTGGTTACTGCAACGTCCGGCTTTCCGTCTCCATTAAAATCGCCTACCGCAAGATTATTGCCTGCGCCGTGAATCCCCCCGGCCGCATAGGTCACCGGCGCCTGAAACGTCCCGTCGCCATTGCCGAGCATGATCGAAACGCCGCCTTGAGGGGCGTCAAGTGTAGTGGCGATTACCAGATCCGGCTTGCCGTCGCCGTTCACGTCTGCAATGGCCACGCAAGTCGGGGAAAGCCCGGTGTCAAGCTCGATTTGCTCCTGGAATACGCCGCCGCCCTTACCGAGCAGGACGGAGACATAGCCCCGCTCATTCTCGCCCGTGCCGGCGACTACGGCATCCAGGTAGCCGTCGCCATTGAGATCGGCAACCGCCACGGATGTCGGCATGTACGGATACGAGTTGGTGCCGAGGGGATACGCCCTTGGCGCATCGAACGATATCGGCGTTAAGGGAAACAGGTTTGCGGGCGCCGATAGAATAATGAAGATAGCCGTGCCCCAGCGCTCCCAGTACTTAAACAGCATGGTTCGCCTCCAATTTGCCGACGTATACCGCGCGAGCTTCGCAGGCAGCCGCGTCTTAAGGCCCGACGTTGGTCAACAACGTCACGGTTCTTGCATTCTGAACGCCGCTGGCGACCGCCACGTCCGGAAGCCCATCCCCACTGAAGTCCGCGGCGACAATCAAAGCGGGCGATATCCCCGCAACGAAGGATGCCTCCCATTGGAACGTACCATCGCCATTGCCTAGGAGAAGACCAAGCATGCCTTCCGCGAGAACTGCCACATCCAGCTTGCCGTCTCCGTTGAAGTCGGCTATCGCGAATGGCGAGAAAGGCCCCTCGGTAAAGGCCCCCGGAAATCGCAGCAGTTTCTGGAAGGTGGCATTGCCGTTACCCAGAAGTACGCCTTCGCCGGTCACCATATCCAATATGCCGTCGCCATTCATATCGGCGAGGGCTACATAACCGGGCCCGTGGGGGTTGAAAGTAGCTGGCTGGAAAGTGCCATCGCCATTGCCCAGCAGGATCCAATTTCCGGCGTAGTCGTCGCCAGCATTGGTGTCGACCACCAGGTCCAGATTGCCATCGCCATTCAAATCTCCCACGGCGATAAACCTGGGAGCCGACGATGCGTTTGGCAACAGGTAGCTCACCGGCGGCTGAAAAGTGCCGTCGCCAATGCCGAGCAGGATGGATACGCCATCCAGGAGGACGGCCGCCAAGTCCAGGTTCCCATCCCCATTGAAATCTGCGATGGCCAGCGAGGTCGCCTGACCTACCACGTATGTTACTTGCGGCTGAAAAGTGCCGTCACCATTGCCCAGCAGGATCGAGATGGTTGAACCCCCGTAGTTAGCCACCGCCAGGTCCAGCTTCCCATCCCGATTGAAGTCACCCACGGCTACCGCATCTGGTTGGGCCCCGACGGGATAAACAGATTGCTGAGGGCTATCGGTCAGCAAAATAGTAACCGTATCGTTGTAATAGTCGGTCAGAGCCAGATCGGCTTTGCCGTCGCCATTGAAGTCTCCCGCGGCGATGGAGGTAAGCTGGCCGTCCAAGGGAGAAACAGAGTAGGTCGCGGTATGCTGAACGGCGCCCTGAGGAGTGCCCAGCAGCATTGCGAGATTCCCCCCTGTGTAACCGTATGCGTTTGCGACGGCCACGTCAAGCGCGCCGTCGCCATTGAAATCTCCCAAGGCCAGCGCGACAGGTGTGCTTCCCGCGGTATAGCTGACCGGTGGCTGAAAGGTGCCGTCGCCGTTTCCCAGCACGATCGAGATCGTATCCCCAATGACTCCCCCGGACTGCTGGGCCGTTTGGTACGGCCCACGATTGGCGACGGCCAAGTCTGCCTTGCCGTCCCCATTGAAGTCCCCGACGGTGACGGCTACCGGGCCATACCCCGCAGCGCATGTAGTGGGCTTTTGGAAGGTGCCGTCGCCGTTGCCCAGCAGGATCCGCACGAAATCGGGGCCGTCGCCGAAGCTGACGGTGGCGACGGCTAGATCCGGTTTGCCATCCCCATTGAAGTCGGCCACTGCCACCGATCCGGGGTATTCTAACGCTGGGTAGTTCACCGGCGCCCGGAAAGTACCATCTCCATTACCAAGCAGGATCGTGATGTAGTTGTGGTTGTTATTATTCACGACCAAGTCCAGGTTGCCGTCCAGATTGAAATCTCCCACCGCCAAATACACAGGCTCCTTTCCTGCGGCGTAGGCGATTGCCGGCTGGAAGGCGCCATCGCCGTTGCCCAGCAGGATCGACACGCTATTTGCTACGGGGTCGGTTAGCGCGATGTCCGGTTTTCCGTCCCCATTGAAATCGCCAACCGCCACGGCCCCCCCATTACCGCCCGCACCGGCGGCGTTATAGCTCACTGGCGCCTGAAACGTGCCGTCGCCGTTGCCCAGCATGATCGAAACGGCGTCGACCAAGGCAACCGTGGCGGCGATTACCAAATCCGGCTTGCCGTCGCCGTTCACGTCGGCAATGACAACGCCGAATGCGCCCGACAGGGTGGTGTCAAGCTGCTGTTGTGCCAGGAATCCGCCGCCGGCTTTGCCGAGCAGGACGGAGACATAGCCCCGCTCACCGCAGCCGTAGCAGCCGTCGTCAAAGCCGGTGACGACGGCATCCAGGTAGCCGTCGCCATTGAGATCGGCAACCGCCACAGACGTAGGCGCACCCGGATACATCGTGCTGCCGATGGGATACGCTCTTGGCGCGTCGAACGAGGTGGGCGTCAAGGGAAACAGGTTTCCCGCCGCCGATAGAATGAGTATAGCCGCGCCCCAAAGCTTCCGGTTCTTAACCAGCATGTTCGACTTCCGAAGTATATCACGCGAGGTTTATTGTCTTAGGCTGGTGAACCTCGGCGCTCAACCTGACGCCCGAATGACGCGAACTTAAGGCCCCGTGTTGGTCAACAAGGCCACGGCTCTTGCATTCTGGACGGCGCTGGCCACGGCCACGTCCGGAAGCCCATCCCCTTTGAAATCCGCGACGATAATCGAGTGGGCTACAGCCCGTCAACGTATCCGGTTCCGGATTTTGACAGTCGGCTGACTGGCCCGGAATAGTGGATGACGAGCGGCGTCAAGAGCGATAGCAATGGGACGGGTGCGGCCGAAGCGGCATACGCGTCGCATTCGTCCCGATCACGATAGCACGAACGCGCGTGGTATCATCAGGGAGGCAGAGGGTGGGCGTGCTCCATGTCCGGCGTCATCGATATTTTGATAGTAATGGGTACCGCACTGTTGAGTATCCGGCTTTATGTCTCGGGCTTGCATCGGCGATATCGGGCATTCTTTCTTTTCCTGGTCTTCTCCACTTTGCAGAATTTGGCTGTCGCCATCGCCGGCGCCGGAAGCGGCGCGTACCAGAAAATTTGGGTCCTGACCGAGCCGTTCGAATGGCTATTATACGTCTGCGTGGTGCTGGAGTTGTACGCGCTGGTGCTCCACGACTACCGGGGACTTTACACCGCGGGGCGCTGGTTGCTTATGGTGGCAATTGTCCTGGCGTTGTTAGCATCCGCCGTCAGTTTGCTGGTTCCCTCCCACTATACTCGGCAGGGGCACTTGATGACGTACTATTATATGGCCGAGCGCGCCATCTACTTCAGCCTGGCCGTTTTTTTGCTGACCATTTTCGCCCTGCTAATGCGCTACCCGATCGCGCTCAGCCGCAACTCAATTACCCACAGTATGGTCTTCTCCGTGTACTTTTTTAGCAATGCGGTCATCTTCCTGTTGGTGAGTACGCGCGGTTTCGAAGCGATACGTATAGCCGGCTATGCCACCCAGGCGGTTAACCTCGCGGCGCTTGGAACGTGGCTCGCTATCTTGAATCCGGCGGGAGAAAAACGCCGCCAGGTACTGCGCCCCGTCTGGATGCCCGGCCGGGAAGCGGAACTGGTCAGCCAATTGAACCACCTCAACGTGGCTTTGCTGCGGGCCACGCGCAGTTAGGCAGTTCGAGCGGGACAGGCCGTGGGGCCTGTACTACAGCTTCGGCGCGTAATAGCCCTTCCTGCACCGCACCACCAGATCCTTGCGCCCTTTCACCCTCAGGTCCACGGTGTGATACAGGCCGTCCGCCTTCAATGGTTCGGGCCGGTAGAAGACGTTGTACTGATGCCGCAGCTCGTTGGCGATATTCTCGAAGGACTGCTCCAGATCCTCCACCTTAAACGGGAAGAAGGTCTGGCCGCCGGTTTCCGACGTTAGGTATTTCAGAATCTTGTCGCCATCCGTTTCGCCGCGAATCACGTTGGTCGAAATCGCATAGATCACCACATCGGCTTTCTGCGCCATTTCGAGCGCCTGGTCGCGGGTCACCTGGCTCTGGTTGTCGTCGCCGTCGCTGACGATCACAATGGCGCGCCGGAATTTGTGCCGCGGCTGGTCCTTCGAAAGCTTGTCGCGGCAGGCGAAGTAGATGGCGTCGAACAACGCCGTGCCGCCGCCCGGGCGCAGGCTGTGAATGGCCGATTCCAGCTTGCCGGTATCGTCGATCAGATCGGCCACCAACTCGGCCGAGGTATCGAAGCTCACCACCATGGCTTTGTCGTGGCCCTGGTGGACCACGCCGTTGATGAACGAAATTGCGGCTTCCTGTTCGAACTTGAAGCGCTCACGGATGCTGTTGCTGGTATCGATCAGGATGCCCAGGCGCAGCGGGAGATCGGTTTCCGCGGTGAACTCCGCGATGGTCTGCGGCATCTTGTTCTCGAAGACCTGGAAATCGTCTTTTCCCAGGTCGGTGACGAAGCGGCCCTTCTTGTCGGTGACCGTGAAGAGCATGTTGACGCGGGTGACGTCCAGGATAATGCGGGTACTGGGATCGTCGATGATTTCGGCCGGCTTCTGCGCGGCGGGCGCAACTGCCTGCTGCGCGTGGACAGCGGGGCAGCACATGGCCAGTACTGTCGGAAAAAAGAAGGCTTTCATTTGGATTAATTATAACTGTTCCATCCAGCGGCTCAAGTCCTCCGGCAAGGGGGACTCGATTTCGACCGGCAGACCGGTGAACGGGTGCTGCAAGCGGATACGGCGAGCGTGCAGGAAAAAGCGCTCGCGCGGCGAGTGAATTTCGCCCTTGGCGGGCGCTCCATAAAGACGGTCGCCGGCGACCGGATGGCCGATGCTGGAGAGGTGCACGCGGATCTGGTGGGTGCGTCCGGTGCCGATGCGCACTTCCAACAACGTGAACCCGGCGAAGCGGCGCACCACGCGGTATTCGGTCCAGGCGGCGCGGCCGCGGCTCAGGCGCGCGGTCATGCGGGTGCGGTGGCGCGGATCCCGCGCGATGGGTTTTTCGATGCGGCCGCTATCCGCCCGCACGTCGCCGTGAACCAACGCCATGTAAGTCTTCTCTACTTGGCGGCCAGAGAATAACGCAGCCAGCGCGCGATGCGCGGGGTCGTTCTTGGCCACCAGGATCACACCGCTGGTGAAGCGGTCCAGGCGATGCACAATGCCGGGGCGCAGATCGCCGCCCAGCGCCGAAAGCGACTGGAAGCGGCCCAGCAGCGCGTTGACCAGCGTGCCGCTATGCACTCCGGCGCCCGCGTGCACCACCATGCCCGCGGGCTTGTCGATGGCTACGAAGTCCGGGTCTTCGTAGAGCACGCGTAGTGGAACGGCCTCGGGTTCGGCGCGCAGCGGAGGCAACTCGGCGGGCTCGACATCAATGCGGTCGCCCTCGCGCAGCACGCGGGAGGAACGCGCGGCCGCGCCGTTCACCAATACATGTTCGCGCTTAATCCAATCCTGCAGGCGGGAGCGGCTGAATTCGGGGAAGCGTTCATGGAGAGCCTGATCGAGGCGCTTACCGGCTTGTTCGGGTGTGGCGGAAAATTGCAACGCAACGACCGGCACTTTCTGACTCCTGACTCCTGGCTCCTGACTTCTCCTCATCAGTCTAACCAAGCTTGCGCGGTTGGTGCTGAAACCGCTGCCATAGGCGGTATAGCGCCGAAGCGCCTTTGGCGCGCATGGAACTGGCGGACAGCGGCTTCCAGATCGGGCGCATCGAAGTCCGGCCACATCCGCCGGGAGAATATCAGCTCGGCATAAGCGGATTCCCACAGCAGAAAGTCGCTGAGGCGCTGCTCGCCGCCGGTGCGGATCAGCAGATCCACCGGCGGACCCAAGTGCTCCTCCAGGCACTCGCGGCAAACCAAGCCGGCGTGCGCGGCGTGCCGAACGGCTTCCGCAATGGCCTCTCGTCCGGAGTAGTCCACCGCGATGCGAAGCTGGAGTTTCGGTCCGGCGGCGGTGGCCGATTCCGCTTGGGCGATGGCGGCGGGCAGTTCGCCGGCCAGGCGGTCGCGCCGCCCAATCACCTCGATGCGTACGCCGTTCTCGACGCAGCGGCCGGTTTCGGAGCGGAGATGCTCGGCCAGGAGTTGCATCAGGCCGGCGACTTCCTCCGGCGGGCGCCGCCAATTATCCGACGAGAAAGCGAACAGGGTGAGCACCCCGATGCCCAGGTCCGGCGCGGCTTCCACGGTGCGGCGCAAAGCTATGGCGCCCGCGCGGTGGCCGGCCAGGCGCGGCAATCCGCGCGCCAGGGCCCAGCGGCCGTTGCCATCCATGATGATGGCCGCGTGCAGCCGGCCCGGCTTGCTGTGAGTACTTTGTATCATAAAGTATTGTCCCAAAAAAAGGGGTCTACCGCTCCCGCATCGTGCCGATGAGGGCCTCCATGTGATCGAGGTAACGCTCCAGCGCGCGGCGTCCCACGGCCGTCAAGCGATATTCTGTCTTGGGCAGCCGGTTTTCGAACGACTTGCTGCAGGCGACATACTGGGCGTCTTCCAGTTTGCGCGCGTGGACGCTGAGATTGCCGTCGGTGGTCTCCAGCAGCTTCTTCAATTCGTTGAAGGTCAGCGATTCATTGACCGCCAACGCGCTCAGAATGCCAAGGCGCAGGCGTTCATGAATAAGGCGATCGAGTTTAGGGGCGCCCCCCAGGATTTCCGCCGGGCGCATTTTCCTTTCCCGCGCGAGCACGTTCTGTTTAGCCACCGTATTTCACCTTAATCAGAATGCCGAACAAGATATGCAAGCCGCCAAAGCCGGCTGCCAGAAGACTGTTGCCCCAGGTGGCCGGCGCAAACAGGGCTACCGCGCCGATGGCCATGAAACAGATTCCCATCACCGGCACCACCTTTACAGAAGCCGCGCCGCCGCACAGCACGCCCGTGCCGTAGAGCAGCAGCCAGACGCCGGGCAGCACCGCGAGCAAGCCCGCGCGAAACAGCACCAGGGTCAACAGCGCACCAGCCAGCAGGGGCGGCGCAAAGCCCAGCAGGAACTTGCGGCCAGGCCCGGATAGCAGCGGCATACCCACCTTGTGCGACTTATGAGCGGCGGCGGCCACACCGATCAGACATGCCAGCACGGCCTCGCCTAACCATGCCGCCAGCCAGGCGTCCGCGCTACCCATGCGCCGTGCCAATGCCGCCACCGCCAGGGCGCTACATCCCAGCGCGATGCCGCCGACGCCCGGCACGGCCGTGAAAGCCCCGGCCCGCTCCATGGCGGAGCGTATATATTGCAGGTTATCGAGCGCGTGCGCATGTATCGCGACGGGCGCGGGGCGCGGCTGGCGGATAGGGCGAACAAGTGCCACGAAACGATTATAAAACGATCGCCCACGTGATGCAAGTACTTTTCAAGGCAAAGTGTGCCGCCAGGGACGGGGCATGCTACAGTGAACGCAAAATGGAACATCTTCAATCCGAGCGCCAGGGCAGCTTGTCGATCGTGACCCTGTCGCGGGGCAAAGCCAATGCGTTGAACTACGCCTTGGTCGACGAGTTGTGCGGCGCAGTGGCTGGCGCGGCGGAGGACGATTCCGTGCGCGGCCTGGTGCTGGCCAGCGACCGCCCGCGATTCTTTTCGAGCGGCTTCGATATCAGGGAAGTCTTTACGTACGATCGCGATGGCATGGCCGCTTTCTTCGGCCGCTTTATCGATCTATACGAGAGCTTGTACGCCTTTCCCAAGCCGGCGGTAGCGGCGCTCAGCGGCCACACCTTCGCCGGCGGAGCGATCCTTGCGATTGCCTGCGATTTTCGAATCATGGCGGAAGGCGATTTCGGATTCGCGCTGAACGAGATCAACCTGGGGCTGGCGCTCTCGCGTACCATCCGGCGGATGCTGGCGGATGCGATTGGAATAGCCCGCGGGCGGGAAGTGCTGCTATTCGGCGAACCGCTCACGCCGGTCCGCGCGTTGGAAATTGGTCTGGTGCGTGAACTCGCCCCGGCCGAGCAGGTTCGCGACCGTGCCATCGCCTGTGCCCGGTTTCTCGCCGCTAAACCTCCCGCTGCCTATCGCGAGATCAAGCGCTCATTGCGTGAGTTCGGCGGACGCGAAGACATACCCAGCGACCGAGCTACCCTCGGTCTATTCCTGGATATGTGGTTCTCCGCGGAAGCCCAGGACGCACGCCGCGCGGTCGCATCCAGAGTCTAGTTGGAAATTCGGACTTGACGCGCTAATGTCACTCAAACTATCCCGCGAAATCTAGTTAACTAAAGCAAACCAGTACGTATTGCAATTTGTCAAGAAGCACTATATGCTCACAATAAGGCGGATTAAACATTATGATCAAGAGGGTCGCTTGTATTGGAGCGTTGAGTATGGCCTTGGCCGGCGCGAATATGCAGGCCGGCACGCTCGTTTTAGGAGAACCTGCCGTACCGGGGACCGGCAATTGCGATCCATTCGGTTGTCCGGCATTTTTCGGTTTGGGAACTTATCAGCAAGTCTATTCGAATACCGCCTTCTCTGGCGATATCGCCATAGACGACCTGGCGTTTTTCCAGGGACAGATATTGCAGAACGGCGGACAGCCCGCGGGTGGAACTTACACGCTGAGCTTCTCTTACACTTCCGATGCGCCCGGCGATCTGGACCTCACCAATCCCAACAACAATATCAGCTCGGGAAGCGCGACATTTTTCAGCGGAACGCTGCCCGCGCTCACACCGGATAGCGGCCCAAATGTGCTGTCGTTTGCCGGCACTCCCTTCGTTTACGATCCGGCAGACGGGAACCTGTTGCTGACCATAACCGTAACTGGCGGCGCCAACTCCCTGCCTTTTCTTTACCTGGACGAAGCGCAGTGCGGTCCGCAGACGCCTTGCCCGATTGGCTCGACCGTGGTATCGAGCAACGCATACTTCGGCACCGTCAAAGGGTCGCCCGTGAGCGGGGGAAACGACGTGGGCGGATTGGTCACGGCATTCAGCTACACTTCCGCCATTGGCCAGACCACGCCTGAGCCGGGTTCCTTGCTCCTGGTTTTGGCCGGGATCGGATTCATCGGATACCGGAGCCGCCGCAGCAGCGGTTCACGCTGAGCGAAGCGCACTCCAGGAAACAATTAGTACTTCAGCCTCGTTAAACTTCGTTACGACGCCCGGAATTGAGTTACCTTGGGATGGGGCACTCAGGGGCGATAATGGAGCATCAAGGACCCCTTCCGTTGCAAAGAACCCGATTCCGGGTCGCTGGCTACGCGCAGGCGTTTCCGTCTATAGTACTGGGTAATGTAGAGTTGGCTCTTCATTTGGGCGTCGATCCCGAATGGATTCGCGCGCGTTGCGGGGTACATTCCCGGTTTATCTCGGGACCCGGCGAAACCACCACCACCTTGGGGGTGCGCGCCGCCCGCCGGGCTCTATCGAACGCCCCATCTTTCCGGCCGGACTGCCTGGTGTGCGCGACATTTACACCGGACTACCCCCTATGCCCTTGCGGCCCGGCCATCGCGCACGCCCTGGAATTGGGACCCATTCCAGCCTTTGACCTCAATGCCGCCTGCTCGGGCGGTGTTCTGGGCCTGATCACGGCTCTCAGCTTCATTGCCGCCGGAACCGCCGACCGCGTGCTTCTCGTGGCCAGCGATACCGTCACGCATCACTTGGCTGACGACGATGCCCACACCCGCATCCTGTTTGGCGATGGTGCGGCGGCGTTCCTGATTGAGGCTTGTCCTCAAGGGATCGCGCTGCGCTCCTGGGTGATGGGGTCGGACGGCGCCGGGGCCAAGCTTTTTCACGTACCGCACGGGGGCTCGGCGGCGCCCTGGCAAGCGCCTGGTAACGGCGATCCGCGCGGGGCGACGGTTTCCATGCAAGGCCGGCCCTTGTTCCGTTTTGCCTCCCAGCGCGGCACCGAGATGCTGCTCGAAACCTGCGCCAAGGCCGGGATCAAACCGGACGATCTGGACTGGGTACTGGTACACCAAGCCAATGTGCGGATCGTCGAGCAACTGCAGGAGCGCACCGGCATCGCACCGGAAAAATGGATCGTAAACATGGGCGGGATCGGAAACACCTGCTCGGCATCGGTGCTGCTGGCGCTGGGGGATTTGCTGGATCGTAACGTGACCGTCGCCGGAGACGATGTGCTGTTGGCCGGTTTTGGCGCGGGCCTCACTTGGGCAGCGGCGCTGTTCGAATGGGGAGAAACTGCACTTCAGCAGGCGGCTAGCCTGGCGTTGCGCCATGCCGATCAGAAACGGCAGCGGCCGATACAGCATTTACCCTGACAGGTCTTGCAGGCCAGCCGCACCGGGGTGGCCCGCCGCTGAAATGCCGATTCAGCCGTCGCGCCGGGTTTCTGCACAACACCCTGCAGTGTTATGGGTGACGCCACCCCCGCTGGTGGGTGATAATGGGCGCTTTCGCTCACGATGGTCGAACGGTTCATCATTGCATCTACCCTCCGGTCCGCTATCTTCCGGTATCCCAATGGTTTTGGTCTTCCACAGGAGCCTTTTTGAATCTTGCAATGTCCGATTTAGCACGCGGGCCGCCAATCCGCGCGTGTGCCAAAATAAAGGGCGATGACCTCTTTGCCTGCCGTTCCGCTGACCCTTGAAGGGGCCAGCGTCTTGCACCAGATGATGCGAATCCGCTGGACCGCATGGAAGGCCCTTGCGCCAGCCCAGCAGGACGCGGCTTTGGAAGAAGCCGTCGCCACCCTCGGCGCCATGCATGGGGACACGCAGCAAACCGCCGTGTATTCGCTGATCGGACATAAGGGCGACTTGATGTTCGTCCATTTTCGCAAGAGCTTCGAGGAATTGAACAAGGCCGAGATCGCCATAGCCCGCCTGCGAATTGCCGAATTCCTGGAGCCGGCCACCTCGTACCTTTCGATGGTCGAGCTGGGTTTGTACGAGTCCACGCTCAAGCTCTACGCCAGCCTCGCCGAGCGCGGTATCGAGCCGCATTCCGCGGAATGGAACCAGGAGATCGAGACGCAACTCGCGCGCCAGCGGCAGGCGATGGCGCAGCGGTTGTGGCCGGCTATTCCGGACCGCAAGTATATCTGCTTCTACCCCATGGACCGGCGCCGGGGCGAGAGCGTGAACTGGTACCAGGTGCCCATGGCGGAGCGCCAGCGCATGATGCACGAGCACGGCATGGTGGGCCGCCGCTACGCCGGTGAGGTGCAGCAGATCATTACCGGCTCGATCGGCTTCGACGATTGGGAGTGGGGCGTGGATCTGTTCGCCGACGATCCACTGGTTTTCAAGAAGCTGATCTATGAAATGCGTTTCGACGAAGTCAGCGCGATGTACGCGTTGTTCGGGACGTTTTATGTGGGGCTACGGGTGGACGTTGAGGGGCTGGCGGCGCTGTTGAAGCCGTAATGAGTCTTGTCCACACCCGGCATTCATCGCCCCGACGAGCCAAACCCGCCCTCCCCCCGCCGCGATTCGTTCAACTCGCCTTCTTCCCACTCGACCGATTCATAACGCGCAACTACCATCTGCGCAATGCGGTCGCCGGCCTCGATTTCATACGGTTCCCGCCCCAGATTCAACATAATCACGCGAATCTCGCCGCGATAGCCCGGGTCGATGGTCGCCGGACTGTTTGGCAGCGTGATGGCGTGCTTGGCGGCCAGGCCGCTACGCGGGCGGATCTGGGCCTCGTATCCCGGCGGCAGCTCGATGCACAGCCCGGTCGACACCAGACGCGGCGTGCCTGGCTCCAGCACTGTGCGCTCCACGCTGCGCAAATCCAGGCCCGCATCCTCATCGGGGCCGTGCGCATAGGTGGGCAGGACGGCGTCGCTGCGCAGTCGTCGAATTCGAATTCGCATTGAATCCGTTATCATAGCTGTTTCATGCCGGAATCCAAACCCACGCGCGTGATTTCCGTATCGCCGATGCCGCCGGAAAAATGCGCCTACGCCCTGGCCCGCTACAGCCGCTCGCCCGATTCGATTCGCGAGTCGCTCGCCTGGGTGCGCACGCACGATTCGCAAAAATTCCTGGAGAGCTTCTATTTCCAATACGGCCATGCTTCCATCGCGGACCTGGGACATACCGTGCTATGTTTCGAAGGACTCTCGGAACTGGCCGCCACCGAGATAGAGGAGGAGCCGCTTTGGGACGGGCAGGCGAAGTCGTCGCGTTACCAGGATTTTTCGCGCGCCGGGTTTGTCACGCCGCCAGAACTGACTGGCGATGCGGCCGAGCGCTATCAGTCCGCCGCACGTAAGCTGCTGGATGCGTATGCGCGAGTGAACGCGCGCGCTTTCGATTGTCTGGCGGCGCGCGTGCCGCGCCCCGGCGAGATGAAGCCCGAGGCGTACCGGCGCAACCTGGCGGCGCGAGCTTTCGACGTGGCCCGCTATCTGCTGTTCTGGGGCATTCCCACCAACGTGGGACAAGTGACCAGCATCCGCACGCTGGAAAAGCAGATCCGGCGATTGAAGGCGGCCGAGTATCAGGAATTGCGCGACGTGGGCGACGAGATCGCGCAAGCCTGCGCCGCGGAGCCGGATTGCGTGTGGGATGCGAACGCGGCATGCGAGCCTTTGGCGCCAACGCTCGCGCGGCATGCCGAGGCGGATGAACATCCGGCGCGCGCGCAGCGCGACCTGCGCCGCTGGGCCGATCAGAATCTGGCGCATGACGCGGGCGGCGAGTCTCCGCGTGTGGATCTGATTCGCCCAACCGATACGGCCGCCGATATCGTGGCGACGCTCCTGTATCCGGTCACGGGCTGGCCCTTTCGCGAACTTTACGAGATGGCGCGCGGCTGGAGCGCTGCACAGCGCGCGGAGGTGCTGGATGTCGCTCTGGAATCCCGCACCAGCCGCGACGATCTGCTGGCCGGGTTCCACGGCGGACTTTATGCCTACGACTTGGCGATCGACATTGGCGCTTATCGCGACCTGCACCGCCACCGGCGCTGCCACAAGTTCCGGCAGAGCTACACCGGGCGGCTGGGCTACGACATGCCTGCCTTGGTGGAAGAAGCCGGCGCTGCGGCGGTGTATCGGGAGGCCATGGAGGCGGCCCTGGCTGCAATGCAGGGATTGCCGGCTCCCGGTGCGCATTACCTGCTGCCGTTCGGCGCGCGCGGGCGCTTCCTGTTCAAGATGGATTTCGCCGAAGCCGAGTACATTTCGCGCGTGCGCAGCGGAGTGAAGGGCCACTTCAGCTATCGCCAGGTGGCTTGGGAGATGAAGCTCAAGATGGAGGAGTTGGAGCCTGAATTGGGGCGGCTGATCGAAGCCACGCCCCCGTGGGTGGAGGATCTATTGAAGCGGTGACGTTCGGCATGCTATACTGATCTTACCAAGATCTTACCAAGAGGATGTCCTATGGCCATGGAAATCACGAAGCTGTCGACGAAGGGGCAGGTGATCCTGCCCAAAACGGTTCGGGATGCGTACGGGTGGAACCCCGGGACGGAGTTTGCAGTCGAGGAAGTGCCCGGCGGAATCGCGCTGCGTCCGTTGCGGCCCGCGCCGGCGTCGCGTCTCGAGGATGTGGCCGGCTGCCTGCAATATACCGGCAGGGCCAAGACTCTCCAGCAGATGGAGAAAGCCATCGCGACGGGCGTGAAGGAACGGCGTGATCGCGGTCGATACTAACGTCGTAATCCGGCTGCTTACCGGTGACGACGCACGCCAATCGGCGCGTGCGGCGGTGCTCTTCCGGACTGAAGAGATATGGCTGTCCAAGACCGTCATCCTGGAGACGGAATGGGTCTTGCGCAGTCTGTACCATTTTCGCGGCAGCCGGCTCTCTTCGGCAATCATGGCGCTCACCAGCCTTCCCACGGTCCGGGTTGAGGACCCCGCCGCGGCGTCCAAAGCCCTGGCATGGGCCTCGTCGGGTATGGATTTTGCCGATGCGCTGCACCTTGCCAGCCGGGGTGAGAGCGCCAAATTCGTGAGCTTCGACGATAAATTAGTAAAGCGCGCCAAGGCGCTGGGCGAGAGCGGTGCGGCTCTGCTTCGCGTGTAGCCTCTGCAAATAAATCCCCTTGACATACAATTCTAACCGTATTGTGGAGCATTGGACCCGCCACGGTGCGCGACGTCTACACCGCCATCTGCCGGCGGCGCGAGGCGCAGTACAGCACCATATTGAAGTTCATGCAGATCATGGCCGAAAAGGGCTTGGTGCGCCGCGACGAAACCGAACGTGCCCACATCTATGAACCGGCTCGGCCGCGCGAGTGGACCCAGAGGCAGCTTGCCGGAGATCTTCTGGAGCGCGCATTCAACGGTTCGGCCAAGGCGCTGCTGATCGGCGCGCTCTCGGCGCGCAAGGCTACTCAACAGGAGCTCGCCGAGATGCGGAAGCTCTTAAACGAGTACCGGAAGGCGGAGAAATGAGGCTCCTCGAAATCTGGGTCGCTTCTCCGCTGGCGGGGGCCGTCGGTTGGACCCTGCTGCATTCATTGTGGGAGGGCGCGATTATTTCCGCCGCGCTCGGGACGGTATTGTTGGCCACGCGGTCGCCGCGCGCACGCTATGCGGCAGCCTGTGCAGCCTTGGCCGCGATGCTCGCCGCGTTCGGCCTCACTCTGTTTTGCATGATGCCCGAGGGCGTGAACGGCCCGCGCATTCTGTACGCATCTTCTTTGCCGGCTTGGAACGTCCGGTCCGGCCTGGGTGCCCTGGACGTTTCGAATTCGCGCTTTGGCGGGATGGTCCCCTGGTTGCCGTTCTGGATTGCAGGCGTGTGGATCTTCTCTCTGCGGCAACTGATTGCCTGGATATCGGCATCCCGGTTGCGCAGCCGGGGCGTATGTATCGCACCCGAAAGATTGCAGAAAGATCTAACCCGTTTGCGCGCCCAGTTGCGCGTCTCGCGGCCGGTCCTGCTGTTGGAGTCCTGCATAGTGGATGTGCCGATGGTGTTGGGCCATTTTCGACCCATCATACTGATGCCCCTTGGACAACTCGCCGGGCTGCCCGCGGGACAGATCGATGCCATACTGGCGCATGAGCTGGCGCACATCCGGCGCTGCGATTACCTGGTGAACTTGTTGCAGCGGGTTATGGAGGGCTTGTTGTTCTATCATCCCGCGGTCTGGTGGGTGGGCCGCGTGATTCGCACCGAGCGCGAAAACTGTTGCGACGATGTGGCTATCGCAACCAGCGGCAATGCGCACGATTACGCCGTGGCGCTGGCCGCACTGGAACAAAGGCGTTGGCCCCTCTGCGACACGGCCGTGGCCGCTACAGGAGGAATTCTTATGAAACGCATCCGTCGCCTGCTGTATCCCAGGAGGCCGAATGGCGCTTGGACGCCGCTGTTCGCCGCCTTAGCTCTAATCGTAATCGCCTCGGTCACTCTGGCTGCCTGGCAAGCCGCACCGTCTTCGCGAGGTTCGGCCGCGACGCCGACGGCGCCGTGGCTTCTCCTTACATCAAGTGGTTGAATGAAGACGTCGTCTACATCATCGACAGCCAGGAGAGCGCCGCGTTCCAGAGGCTGACGACCGATGCGGAGCGGAAAATGTTCATCGAGCAGTTCTGGCAGCGCCGCGATCCCCTGTTCAAGAAAGAACATTACCGCCGGATCGCGTACGCCAAGCAGCACTTTACCTTGCCCGGCGCCTCGGGCTGGCGGACCGACCGGGGGCACATGTACATCGTCTACGGCCCGCCGGATGAGATAGAATCTCACTCCAAGGGCGCGCTGCATCCCTCCGCCGCGGAAATGTGGCTGTAGCCGGCGCGTGGAGGGCCTCGATCATATGGGCTTTTTCACGTTCATCGACCGCACCGGGCAAGGCGACTATCGTCTGGCGCCCGGCACCGGCCGGTGAAGCGAAATCGGCGAGACAGTCCGCAAAACGCATCTCCCATCGTGCATCATTGTAAACTGTCTGCATGGCATTGAAAACGGTTGTACTATTGGCGGCGGCGATGGCTACTTCCATCACGGTTCCGCCCGCTGGCGCGCAGGAGCACGGGCGCGTCTTCGAACTGCGTACGTATACCTGCTACGAAGGCAAGCTGCCGGACCTGCTGGCGCGCTTTCGCAACCACACGACGCGTATTTTTGAGAAGCACGGGATGACCAACATCGCGTACTGGGTGCCGCAGGACGCGCCCGCTTCCCAAAACACGCTGATCTACGTTATCGCGCATGCCAGCCGCGAGGCCGCCAAGCAGAATTGGAAAGAATTCGGCAGCGATCCGGAGTGGCAGAAAGTGCAGAAGGATTCCGAAGCCAACGGCAAAATTGTCAGCAAGGTCGAATCGGTATTTATGGATCCGACAGACTTTTCGCCGATTAAATAGGCGCGCCGCAACTACTGGAGGCAGCCCGCGGACCGCCGCGAGTTGGGAACCTGCCGCACTATTCGTGTGCGCGGACTTGCGCCAATCTGTCCGCGCGGAGAGGCGGAAGCTGGCGAGCTTCATGCGGATCAGGCTCGCCAAGGGGATCGGCCGAAGTTCTCCGATGCCGCGCGTCTACTCCTTAGCCGCTGCTTGACTTGCGGCCAAACTGCACATCTATGTCCAAATCCGAGTATCCTAATAGGTATCTGCCATGATGCGACGTTGCGCAGTCCTCCTCCTTTCCCTTTCATCCGTTTCGTTCGCTCAACAAACCGGCGCGGTGGGCGACTGGCCGGACTGGCGCGGACCCGATCGCGACGGCATCTCCCGCGAAAAGGGACTGCCCGAAAAATGGTCGCTCGACGGCCAAGGTCTGGCATGGAAAGCGCCCTATGGCGGCCGTTCGACTCCGGTTGTGCTCGGCGATCACCTTTACCTTGAGAACACGGCGGGCGCGCGCGAGACTGAGCAGGAACGCCTGATGTGTTTCAACGCCGATACCGGCAAGCTGCTTTGGGAGTATAAATTCAGCCTGTATCAAAGCGACGTGCCTGCCCATCGCGTGGGCTGGGCCTCACCCGTCGCCGACCCCGAAACCGGGAATGTCTATAGCTTCGGCGTCAACAATCTGGTCACGGCGCTCACCAAAGACGGACAAAAGCTTTGGGAACGCTCCATTACCGAGGAATTTTCGCCCTTCACCACGCACGGCGGACGCACAGTTTCGCCAATGATTGATGGCAACTTGGTGATCGTCTCGACGCCCACATCCACCTGGGGCACACAGGCTAACCGCACGCAGCGCTTTATTGCGCTGAACAAGCGCACGGGCGACATTGTATGGATCAGCACACCCGGCGGACGTCCGTACGACACCAGCTACGGTCCCATGAACGTCGCCACGGTTGAGGGGACGCGGCTGCTGTTGGCCGGCGGATCCGACGGCTCCGTCATGGCCATGAAGCCCCAGACCGGCGAGCCTGTTTTCAATCTGGTGATCGCCAAGCGCGGGCTAAACACGGGCATCGTTTTGAACGGCAAATATGCCATCGCCTCTCACGGAGACGAAAACCTGGACAGTAATGAGATGGGCATGATTTTCGCGTTCGACGCCACCCGGAAAGGCAAACTCGGCAAGGATGCCATCAAGTGGTCGGTGCCCGGATTCATCGGCGGTTTTTCGTCGCCGGTTATCGATGGAGACCGCATTTATCAGGCCGACAATAACGGAAGTCTTTTCGCGTTCGATGTCGAAACGGGCCACGAGCTTTGGAAGCAAAACCTGGGCACCGTGCAGAAAGCGTCGACCGTATTCGCCGACGGCAAGATCTACATCGGCAGCGAGAGCGGCAAATTCTTCATCCTGCGTCCGCACGCCGACCGTTGCGAAGTATTGAGCGAAGTCGAGTTGCCGCTCAGCGATACAGGCCTTGTATCGCAGAAAATTCCCGAGCCGGTGGTGGCCGCGGCTGCGGTGGCGCGCGGGCGCATCTATTTCGTTTCGAGCGACACGCTCTACGCTATCGGTCCGAAGAAAACGGCGGGACACCCGTGGACGCCGGTGGTGCAGACTATGGAGCCAGGGCAAGGCGATCCGGCCTGGGTGCAAGTGGAGCCGACCGAGTTGGTGCTGACGCCGGGACAAACGGTCGAGCTACATGCGCGCCTGTTCGATGCGGCCGGCCGTTTCCTGCGCGAAGATAAGTCGGCCACTTGGTCGCTCGACCATTTGAAAGGAACCGTGGCCGATGGCAAGTTCGAAGTGGCAGCCGATCCCGTGGGCCAAGCCGGATTGATCAAGGCCAGCGTGGGAAGCCTGACCGGCGAGGCGCGCGCCCGCGTGATTCCGCCGCTGCCCTGGAACGAAACGTTCGAGGAGTACGCGGTGGGCAGCCTGCCGCCGCAATGGGTGAGTGCGCAGGCCGGTCAGTTCCAAGTGGCGGAACTCGACGGCCAGAAGGTACTGGAAAAAAAGCCCACCGACACCTTGTTCAAACGCATGCGCGTTTTCATGGGACCGTCCGATTGGTCGAACTACACTGTGCAGGCCGACATCCGCATCCCCGAGAAGCGCCGCCAGATGGGCGATGCCGGCATCACCGCGCAGCGCTACACACTTGTGGCGTTCGGCAACAACCAACGCCTGGAGATGAACTCCTGGCAGCCGGAAGTCGCACGGCGAGCCTCCGCGCCGTTCGAGTTGAAGCCCGACACCTGGTACCGCCTGAAGTTGCGCGTGGAAAATACAGCCGATGGCAAGACCCGCATTCGCGGCAAAGCCTGGGCCGTCGCCGATCCCGAGCCGGACGGATGGCTCATCGACCGCACCGATCCGATCCCCAACAAACAGGGTAGCCCCGGCCTCTTCGCCGACGCCCAGTTTGGAGTGTATTTCGATAACTTTAAAGTGACCCCAAATCAATGAAACGCGCCATCCTGCTCGCTCTCATCTGCCTGCCGCTTTCTCTGTGGCTGCTATTCGCCTCCGACCCAGGCACGGGCGACTGGCCCATGTGGGGCGGTACGCCCGACCGCAACATGCTTTCTTTCATGAAAGGCATTCCCACCACTTGGGATTTGAAGACGAAGAAGAACGTGAAGTGGATGGCGCAACTCGGCTCGCAGAGTTACGGCAATCCCGTCGTCGCAGGCGGCCAGGTGTATGCCGGCACGAACAACGAACTGGTGCGCAACCCTAAAGAGCCCGGCGATCGCGGCGTGCTGATGTGCTTCCGCGAATCGGACGGCAAGTTTCTGTGGCAGCAAGCCAACGCGAAACTGGCCGCCGGACGGGCACTCGATTGGCCATTTCAGGGCGTGTGCTCCTCGCCGCTCGTGGAAGGCGACCGGCTGTATTACGTGACTAACCGCTGTGAGGTAATGTGCCTGGACACGCACGGCGACGGGAACGGCGGGCCCAAAATAATCTGGAAGTACGACATGATCGAAGAGGTGGGATCCTCGCCGCATAACATGTCCAACTCGTCGCCAGTTTCCTATGGCAACTTGTTGTTCGCAGGCACGGCCAACGGCCAGGACGAAAGCCACGTTCATATTCCTTCGCCGCGCGCTCCGTCGATGATTGCGTTGGACAAGAATACGGGAAAGAAAGTTTGGGAAGTGAACAATGTGGGCGAACGCATACTGCATGGGCAGTGGTCGTCGCCCGCAGTGGGCAAGATCGGCGAGACTGTGCAGGTGATCATGGGAGAGGGCGACGGCTACGTGCGCGGCTATGAGGCGGAAACCGGCAAGAAGCTGTGGGAGTTCGACCTGAACCCTAAAGACTCCGTGTGGCCCAAGACGCGCAACGAAGTGATCGCCACGCCGGTGATCTGGGAAAACAAGGTATTCATCGCCAACGGCCAGGACCCTGAGCACGGTGAAGGCGTGGGGCACCTATATGCCATTGACGCGACTAAGCGCGGCGATATCACCGAAACTGGGCGCCTCTGGCAGTACGATAAGATTCGGCGCTCGATCTCGACTGGAGCCATCTACAACGGGCTGCTATTCTATTCCGACTTCAGCGGATTCCTGCATTGTTTGGACGTTACTACGGGCAAGCCCTATTGGACGCACGATCTGCTGTCGGCCGTGTGGGGTTCGCCCATGGTGATCAACGGCAAACTCTATTTGGGCGATGAGGATGGCGACGTGTACGTGTTCGAGGCGGCCAAGGAGAAGAAGCTGATCTCACAGATCAACATGGGCAGTTCGGTGTATGCGACGGTGGTGCCGGCAAATGGGGCTCTTTTCATCATGAATCGCAACGAACTTTGGGCGCTCAGCGAGAAGTGAGGCAGGACAGAAGACACAAGACAGGAGACAGGAGTCAGGAGTCAGGAGTCAGTAGACAGAATAATGGGCTACGTCCTCGACCTTCGCACGCACGTCTTGTTCGGCGAAAGCCGTTTCACGGAACTGGGGACACTGGCCAAAGGGCTAGGCTTCACATGTACGCTTTTGGTTTCCGATCCGGGTCTGCGGTCCACGGGCTATCCCGACCAGGCCGGGGCGATGCTCTCTGAAGCCGGTATCGCAGCACACGCCTTCCACGATTTCTCACCGAATCCCGATACCGAAATGGTCGAGGCGGGCCGCATTTTCGCCGCCGCGCATGGCATCGATTCGCTGGTCGCGCTCGGCGGCGGCAGTTCGCTCGACTGCGCGAAAGGCATCAACTTCGTGCTCACTAACGGCGGAGGCATGCGCAATTATTGGGGTTTCGGCAAAGCCACGCGGGCCATGCTGCCTATGATCGCCATTCCGACCACGGCCGGCACCGGCAGCGAAGCCCAAAGCTACGCGCTGATCTCCGACGCGGCTACGCACGTGAAGATGGCCTGCGGCGATCCCAAAGCAGCCTTTCGCGCGGCGATCCTCGATCCGTTGCTGACCCGCTCGCAGCCGCGCGAAGTGACTGCTACAGCCGGCTACGATGCCATATCGCATGCCGTCGAAAGCTATGTCACTACGCGCCGCACAGCGGCCTCAATCGTTTTTGCGCGGGAAGCCTGGCAGCTGTTGTCGGACAATTTCGAGCGCGTGCTGCGCGATCCGTGTGACTTGGAAGCGCGCGGCGCCATGCTGCTCGGTGCACACTACGCCGGTATCGCTATTGAGAACTCCATGCTGGGCGCAACGCACGCCTGCGCCAATCCGCTGACCGCGCGTTACGGCACGACACACGGTACAGCCATCGCGTTACTGCTGCCGCACGTGGTGCGCTGGAACTGGGCCGCGGCGGAAGCGCTGTATCGCGAGTTGGCTGGCGTCGATCTCGGCGATCGCCTTGCGGAGATGGCCGCCGCGGCCGGATTGCCTGGGCGCCTGCGGGATCTTGGTATTTCGGAAGATGCGCTGCCGTTGCTGGCCGAAGATGCGGCCACCCAGTGGACCGGCCGATTCAATCCCCGCCCGTTTGGGTCTACAGCGGCGCTGGAGATTTATCAGTCGGCTTATTAGGCCGTATCGTAAGCGCCCTTCCTATCAAAGAGCGAATATATCGGAGACATCCAGATGGCTGTCGAACATCGGAAGCGGAATGCGGTCGCCATTACGATAAACCGTTGTAACTCCGTCTTGCCGTGCGACAGTGATCGTTTCCCGTTCCGGGTCGACCACCCAGAACTCCTGTGCTCCTGTCGAAAGGCAAAGTGCGGCTTTTTCGCGGATTTCGGCCCGCGTGTTCGATGGCGACAGCACCTCGATCGCCAGTTCCGGAGATCCGCGCAGGTTGTCGTCATCGCTGCTGGCGTCCCATCTCTCCCGTGAAACATACGCCACGTCGGCTCCGCGCAGATCGTATTCGGGAAGCGCCCTAAAGGCAACCTCCGTTCCGACGACGCCCAGGTGTTCCGACTTGGGCCCTAACAGCCGCACCAAGCGGAGTTGCAGCTTGGCATGCTTCATCTTTGGGCGCGACAAGGTGACCACCAACCCCCAATGCAGTTCCTGGATGACATCTTCCCGGTCCGGCAACTGGCGGTACCGCTCGACGGTAATCAATAAAGGCTCGGCCGCTGCGGCCATCCATGCACCTCGCATTTAGTATCGCGTGTTGGCCGTCCGCGTGCAACAATACGGACATGAAGAAAATGAGGAAAGACTTGGAAACCTACGGTACGGTTTCGAACATGGACAGAGATGCGGATGCCGATTCGGCAGGCCAGGCAGGGGACACACAGGGTTTGTCGGACGTCGCGGAGGCTGGTCCCGAGAGCGTCAAGGAACTCGTTGAGGAAGGGCAAGCATTCGAGGCAGAGGTGATCGCGGGCGTCGAAAATGCGCCCGATCCGGACGAGGCTGAAGTTCGTACCAAACAAGTCCGGGAGGACGATGTACCGCCGGAATATCTTGATGATGACTTACAGCGAGACGTGTGATCACCGCTCTGGCCATTGCAGGCTCCCCACAATTTCGCTTACATTTCCGACGCCTTCCTTCCGCAAGAACGTGTGCAACTCCCGCGCCACGCGCACGGGTGAGCGGGGATCCCAAAATGTAGCCGTGCCCACCTCGACCGCGCTGGCGCCGGCCACCAGAAATTCGGCGGCATCTTCACCGCTCGATATGCCGCCGAGCCCGATTACCGGTATCTTCACCGCCTGGGCCGCCTGATACACCATGCGTAGCGCAATGGGCTTGATCGCCGGTCCGGATAACCCGCCGAAGCCGGCCCCCAGGCGCGGGCGGCGCGCGCGCGCGTCGATGGCCAGCGCGACGAACGTGTTCACGAGCGAGATGGCATCCGCGCCGCTCTGTTCCGCCGCGCGCGCCAGCGGCTCAATGGCGGCCACATTCGGCGATAACTTCACGATCAGCGGCCGCCGCGCGATGCGCTTCACTGCCTCGACCACCTGCCCCAGCAGCGCCGGATCGCTCGAGAAATAGATGCCCCCATGTTGCGTGTTCGGGCAGGACACATTCAGTTCGTAGCCCGCGAGGCCCTCGGCGGACTCCAGCACACGCACCACTTCGACATAGTCCTCTGTGGCATAGCCGAACACGTTGGCGAAGACCGCCGTACGCAATCGCGCCAGGCGCGGCAGCTTCTCACCCACGAACGCGCGCACGCCGATATTCTGCAGGCCGATCGAATTCAGCATGCCGGCCTGCGCTTCCCAGATGCGGGGCGGCGGATTGCCATCCATCGGTTCGCGCGACAGGCCCTTCACCACCAGTCCGCCCAGCAGGTTCAGATCGGCCAGCCGCTCGAATTCCACGCCGTATCCGAACGTCCCCGAGGCGGCGATTACGGGATTACGGAGGGCGATGCCGCACAACGAAACCGCCAGACGCCCATCGTCCGGCTTCATTTCGCGCGCTCTTCTTCGCCTTCGGCGTAGGCTTCCGCCAACACCCTGCCGGTCGCCGAGGAAGGCGCGCCGATGCAGGCGGCGCGCGCCACGGTCGGTGCCAAGTCGATAGTTTCGACGGTATGCTCGATCAACCTCCGGCCGAACTGCGGACCATAAAGTAACAGCGGCGTGGCGGTGTCGTAGTTATAGAGCGAGCCATACGAGACGCCGCGGCCGGCGGCAAAATCCTCCACAGCTTCCGGCTGGTAGGAAAGCATCACATCCCCGGAACGCAATTCGTGAAAACTGTTTTCGAACCGCCGCCGCCACTCGCCGGTGTGCGAGCAATCTCCATCAGCCGTGTAATAACCCGCCACGCCGTGCAGCCGCAGGGCCAGTTCGCCCGCCAGTTTGCGCGCGCCGCGCAATGGCGTGTTTTGTTTGCGCAGCATTTCCTGCTTGAGATAAAGGAAGGGATATACATATTTGTCGACGTACGCGTTCTTCGCCGCGCCTTTGTCGATCCAATCGGACAGGCCCTTGCCGATGGCATGCGCAAGGTTCTCCCCGGAGATCGCCCGTTGCGCGCGCATCGCCGGATCGGGCTCTGGCGGCGCGCCGTGCGCGGCGGCAAAGATCAGGTTGTATTTATCCTTGCCCGGCGCTTTGTTCAATGCGTCCAAAGTGAGCTGGATCTGACGGTCGAGATGCAGGGTCATCTGATCCATCAGGGGCGAAAGAGGAGAATATGAACCGGTTTCATAGCCCAGCAGAGCCATCGATCCCAGCGCCAAGAATACGAAATCCAGCGTTTGGCCCTGGCCGAGTTTCTCTTGAGTAACCAACGCCCGCAGCAACTCGAATTGCGCATCCTGGCAGAAAGGCGACGATTGATAAAGGGCGAAGAAGTCTTCCGGCCTCTTGGGGTCGTAGGTGAGTGTGCGGAGCGGCGGCAGTTCTTTGCCTGCTCCGACCGCAACCCATTTCTTGTCGTACAGATCCTCGATTCGCTGCGTACCGTTATGGGCCGCCAGCCACTCCGGCGCGTTGCCGCGAGTGTTGAACCTGCCTTGCGCATCCATCCAGTACACGGGTCCCCCCGAGCGGCCCGCCAGCAGGGAAGCCGGCCCTTCGTTTAAGCCCAGGCAGAAGATTCGGTTGGGAGTTGCGAATGGTGTCTCGTCGCTCTGCCCGGCGAGCACCAGCTCATCGGCCAGAGTCGTGGCTTCCAGCAGCTCGGCGCGGGCCTTGGCTAGCGTGTGCGTCTGGCGGTCATACCACTGGTCGGCGATAATGCCGTGGAGGCTCGGGTAGGAACCCGTGGCGAGCGTAGCCAAACCGGTGGCGGTAAAGCCGCTGGCAGACAGCCGGCAGTCCGGATAATACACCCCCTTGGTCATCAATTCGCGGAAACCGCCGGACATCAGCATGCTCCCGGCCCGGTCGAGGTAGAGCTGGCGGAACTGTTCCGCAATCAGGAATACGAAGAGTTTCGGCTGCGGACGCAACGCCTGCATGCGGCTGGGCAGACTGCCCGCCAGTCCAGCCAAGGCGCCAGCCGCGAACCGCCTTCGGGATATGGGCATCCGGTTTGAGTTTAGCAATCCTCTCTGCATTTATGGTATTGTATTTTCCTTAATACTTTTTCATAAACAGAATGGGTGTACAGCACTCTTAGGGGAGAACCGGCCGATGCAAGAAGAAGATGGAAGCGTCTTGGGCTTGGCGACCATACGGCGGAATCGCGGAATCTCGCTGGAGCAGATTGCGGAGTCCACGAAAATCAATATTCGCAGTTTGAAGGCCATTGAGGGTGGCGATTTCAAGAAGCTGCCTGGCGGCATCTACAACACCAGCTATATTCGTCAGTACGCCAAGGCGATCGACTTTGACGAATCCGAGTTATTGGCGTTCTACCGGATCCAGATGGGGGTTGCGAGCAATGCGGAGGACTCCAACCGCAGCCGGAGCGGAAAGGATGTCGTCGGCGGCGGGTTCCGGCCAGCTTCAATAGCCGGCTAGCAGAGTCGTTTCTAACGATCGGGGCCACTTTTAGGCTTCACTGCAAGACTGCAAGGAGATCGCCGGTCTGCTTCGCCAAATTCCAGCGTGACCGCTCGACAGCGTACTGGGCGTCGTAGAACGCAATCCATTTGCCGCTTTCGGCGATCCGCGATTCTTCGACCTGGCTTAACGGAATCCGGCCTTCCTGCAACAGAGCCAGATTGACGGAGAGCTGTTCCCGGGCGACTTCCAGATCGAGGCGCGCAACATCCCGCGAGTCCTCCGCCTTGTGCAGTTCGCGATAGCTTTGGCGGGTGTCCGCGGCGATCTGGTTGCGGGTGTTATCCAGTTGGATGCGCAGTTTGGAGGCGTCCGCGTCGGCCTCCGCGGCCGCCGCGCTCACACCCGGCCCGGACCACAGCGGCAGCACGAACGAAACCCCGATCTCGCCGTTGTTGGGCTGGTATCTGAGGAAGTAATCCTGGTAGTGATTGAACGTGGCGAACAGGCCATACTGCGCCACCAGATCCGCGTGCGGCAGGCGTGCCGCTTTGGCCGCCCGGCCCTCCAAACCCTTGGCTACAATCTGGGACTCCAGGCGTCCCAACTCTTTGCTCGACTTGAGAGCGCTCTCGACCGCGGCTTGCTCGGAAGGCGGCATGGGCGCAGGGGCACGCTCTTCGGCAGCCGGTTGCACGCGGTCGTCGGCGCCGTACCCCAATACGATGGCCAGTGAGGTTTCGGCGGTCTCGCGATCCGCATCTAACGCATCGGCGCTCTGGCGGGCGCGCGCCAGATTGAGTTCCGCCCGCTTGGATTCGAGCGGCAATTCGCGCCCTTCCAGCACGCGGCTCTGCACTGTCGCCAACACTTTTTGGGCACTCGCTAGTTCGCTACGGGCCATTTCGCCGGCCCGCGCCGCCCGCTCGGCGTCCAAGAAAAGCATGGCTGTACGGAACGCGATGTCGTCTTTCTTGGCGGATGCCGCGATGCCTGCGCCGCGGGCTTCTTCCTTGCTCTGGGCCACCGCGTAGCTTTGCTGGCGGTTAAAGAGATCCATGGTGACGCGCCCCTGCACTATGGAGGGCGCTGCGCCGTCGATGCTCATCGGGAATCCGTTGGTGTATGCCAGGCCACTGCCCAGGTAGACGTGCGGCGCAAAGGGGTCCTTCCGGAGGCGGACGGCTGCCTGCGCTTTCATCTCATCCAGGCGCGCCAGGGCTACCTCCGGGTTTTGTTGCAAGGCACGCGACACGGCCTGCCGCAAATTCAGGGTATGCACTTCGGCGCAGGCGGCTGTGGCGCAGTACGCCAGGATAACGATTCCGGTCGATGTCGACATGCTGGTATTGTCTCAGGGAGCGCTGGCGGCAGGCCAGGACAGCTAATGCACACCTCGATTCCCGCCGATGCATACTCCAGAGCCAGCGTAGCGTTTGCTTTAGCATTCACATCGCAATAGAATCGAATATTGATACCTCCCCCGAAGCGGCTACCATTCGGTGAGGCATTCGTTTGATGAGCGGCAACGGAAAACGACCCATAGCTGTCGATCTCTTCGCGGGGGCGGGCGGGATGAGCCTCGGCTTCGAACAGGCCGGATTCGAGGTCGCGGCAGCTGTCGAATACGACCCCGTCCATTGCGCCACGCACGAGTTTAATTTCCCCGGCTGTGCAGCCATATGCCGTAGCGTCGCCGAGATCGACGGAAAATACATTCGCGACCATTCCCGCATCGGCGGCCATCCGGTGGACGTTGTTTTCGGGGGTGCGCCTTGCCAAGGCTTCAGTATGATCGGCAAACGCGCGCTTGACGACCCCCGCAACGCACTGGTCGCGCACTTCGTACGCCTCGTAGCGGACCTGAAGGCTTCATACTTCGTATTCGAGAACGTGCGGGGGCTTACTGTCGGGGCGCACCGGAAGCTTCTCGAAGAGATCATCGCTGAATTCCGTAGGAGCGGCTACCGCGTCCTCGAGGACTATCAGGTGCTGAATGCCATGCACTACGGCGTGCCGCAGAACCGCCAGCGCCTGTTCTTGATGGGAGCGCGCAAAGGCTTTCCGTTGCCACGATACCCGGAGGCCGCCTATGAAGTGAACGGCGACGGCGAAACAGGAAGCCTGTTCCACCGGCCCACGCCGACCGTATGGGAGGCCCTGCGCGACATTCCCGAGGCGGACGATTTCGAGGAATTGCTGCACCGGGATTGGGTCAAGGCTAAGTTCAAGAAGGCCAGCAATTACAGCGCTCCGTTGCGGGGTGAAGAAGACGATCCCGCCGATTATTCGATACCGCGGGAGTTCGATGCGAGCCTCCTGACGTCGAGCCTTCGCACCGTGCATACCGAACTGTCGAAGAAGCGTTTTCTAGAAACGAGGCACGGCGACACCGAACCCGTCAGCCGGTTCCACAAGCTCGATCCCAAAGGCGTCTGCAATACGATTCGCGCAGGGACCGCTAGCGACCACGGCGCGTTCACGTCTCCCCGGCCTATACATCCGTACGCGCCGCGGTGCATCACCGTGCGCGAAGCCGCGCGCCTGCATTCCTATCCCGACTGGTTCCGCTTTCACGTAACGAAGTGGCACGGCTTCCGGCAGATCGGAAACTCGGTGCCGCCGCTGCTCGCGAGAGCCGTGGCGGCCAAGATCCGCGAAGCCTTCCCAGCTCCCCACAAGTCCGGCGATCGCCTTCCACAGGGCGACTCCCGTCTATTGTCGTTCGATATGTCCGAAGCCGCCGTGCACTACGGCGTAGCCTCCGACGTAGTCCCGAAGCGTACCCGCATGCTGCCACGGAGCAAGGCGAATGGCTAAGGCAGTGGACGCAGAAGCGCCGAAGAAAGCGAACCGCTATTCCGCCATCATAGGCGCCATCTTTAAGAATCATTACAAGCCCGGCAAGACACACTTCGAGTTTTCACGGGACGAATTCCTAGAAATAGCGCATTCGCTCAAGATCGCACTCCCCAAGAACCTGGGCGATACAATCTATTCGTTTCGGTTCCGAACCGCGTTGCCGGATGAGATCGTCGCCACCGCCGGAAAGGGCCGCGAGTGGATTATCGAACTGGTTGGCCGCGCCAAGTATCGCTTCAGGCTTACCAAACTCGCGAATATCGTTCCGAACCCCGGAATGTTAGCGATCAAGATTCCGGACGCAACGCCGGAAATCATCGCGGCTTACGCGCTGAGCGACGAACAAGCTCTGCTTGCCAGGGTGCGCCTACAACCGCCTGCTCGACATCTTCCTGGGCCTGACCACGTACTCGCTGCAGAACCATCTGCGGACCACGGTAAAGTCGATGGGCGACTCGCAGATCGAGATCGACGAGGTGTACGTCGGCGTCAACAAGCATGGCGAGCAGTTCGCTCTACCCCTTCAGGCAAAGGGTGGAAGCGACCGGTTAAGCGTCGTTCAGACTGCGCAGGATCTCGCGTGCTGCCGCGAGAAATTCGCAGGCCTCACCTGCCGCCCCATATCTGCACAATTCATGTCCGGAGATGTGATCGCCATGTTCGAGCTTGCCGTGGATGGCGAGGACGTGAAAATCGTCGAGGAGAAACACTACAGGCTCGTGCCGTCCGACCAGATCGGCGCGGACGATCTCAAATTGTACGCGAAGCGGTAAAATGACGGGGTCCTATGGACCACGTACCGAAGGAAGTCCGCTCCCGAATCATGGCCGCGATCCATTCCAGCGGCAATTCAACCACCGAGCTTCCGTTTGCGAAAATGATGTGGGCCGCGGGCCTTCGCGGGTACCGCAAACACTGGCCGATCGCCGGTAAGCCCGACTTCGCGTGGCCCGGCCGCAAAGTGGCCATCTTCGTGGACGGCTGTTTTTGGCACGGCTGCCGCTGCAAAAACCTGCCGCGCACGAACACGGAATTCTGGCGCAACAAGATCGAGACCAACAAGCGGCGGGACCGGCGCGTCTCCCGAACTCTCCGGCACGACGGATGGACCGTTATACGAATCAAGGAGTGTGCGATCCGCAAGCCCTCGACGCTCGGGCGCATCGTCAAAGCGCTGCGCGGCGCAGGTGGCCCGCCGAATGTGCTTCGGGCCGCTCCATTGTGACCGACCGCAACAGGCCTACTTCCGAAAGCGGCGGATCAGCAGAGTGTGGCGGTCGGAGCGGTAGAAACCGATCACGTAAACAGTCGCCTTGCCACCGGTGGAGAACAGTACCTGGCGAATGCGTAGCACCGGCGCACCGGCGTGTATCGTCAACAGTTCCGCGATGCGGGCGCTGGCAGGCGTGGCGTCCACCTCTTCGTCCGCATACTGGAATTCAATGCCGTATTCGCGCTCCAGCGTGGCGAACAAGGAGCGGCGCTCCAACGGCAGCCTGAGCAAACCGGCGAAATCTTCCGCCGAGAAATAGCAGATCTCGACTGCAAAAGGCTGCTCGCCGGATTGCCGCAACCGTTCCAGCTTCACCAGCCGGCTGTGCGCCGGAAGCGCCAGCCGCGCGGCGGCCTCCTGCTCATCCTCCACGATGCCGGCACACAAGATCCGCGAGCGCGCCGTTAACCCCCGGCTGGCCATTTGCTCGGTGAAGCTGGCCAGACGATTGAAGTGGATTTTGGGTAGCGCCACGAATGTTCCGGCCCCGCGCCGCCGGTCCACCAGTCCTTCATGCTCCAGCTCAGCCAGAGCATGCCGTGCCGTCATCAAGCTCACGTCGTGGTTGCGGGCGAGCTCTCTCTCCGACGGCACGGTGTCCCCAGGTTGCAATTCGCCGGCCTCGATGCGCTTTCGTAGCGCGTATTGGATGCGCCGGTACGCGGGCGCGTCCGAATCGGTCTTCTGCAGCATCAGTGTTCCGTTTCCATACCGCCTCGGGCAATAGTACCAGCAACTTGCAGGCGGAGCGACGTGCTATAGAGCGTCGATGATCGTATTTTACCTCGAACTGGCGCTGGATTCCACAGATTTTCCAAGTTTTGTCTTGCAGGACGGTTACAACCAGGCTTACGAGCCATGCCAAAGTTACCCACAGCTACCGCGCTGCTATATAGCTGCCTTGGCCACTCGCTTATGCCGGGGTTGCCCGCTGCGGACTGCGAACATTTGGCCCCGGCACTCCCAGGGTGTGAGATCTTGCGTGCGACGCGTTAAGGCTCCGCATTAAAGCCAACTACAGTCCAGCATGCGATGTTGCAACCTGCCCCATCTGTCTAACGGGGCTCTCGTGCCAATTTCCTCACTCGCTAGGGCGAGGGCCGGCGCCAGAACGGTCCGCATTGCTGCCGGTCCTGCCTCATCTGCAACGCAACTGCTCTAAAGCCTGGAAGAAGAACCATACCGATGAGCAGCTCGGACAGTCCCGCAGAATGGAAGGGTGAGCGTCAGTCTTGTCCGATGGCCGTCAAACCGGAGCACCCTTCAAATCGCATCGGCGGTCACTCCAGGCAGGCCCAAACGGGAATTCGGTTATAGAAATAGGTATATGTCGCCAGCTTCTTCCCGTCCACTCCGTAGAAGTATATCGTCTCGGCGCCAGCGACGTTCTTGTAATAGATCCGGCGATTGTCCGAGTCATACTCATAGTACGAGTTCCCATTGCTGTTCTCCACTTCGGTTACGCTCAGCGAGGGCGCCCCGACCGTGCCCGTGGGAGCCATCTGGGTCAAGTTCCCGTACCCGTCACACATGTAGGTCTCCCCCCAGTTCGCGCCCGACGCCGACGCCAGCCGCTTCAACGCATCGTATTTATAGGTGACGGTTTCGCCGCTGACGGCATCCGCGCTCGATGTAATCTGGCCGTTGTTCTTGTTTGACGAGTAGTTGTAGGTCATGTTGACCCCCGCCCCGGTCCGATGGCCGCCGTAGATAGTGTGCAAACACCGCCCCATCCGGGCGGTTTCCTCCTATCCGCTGCGTCGAAGCGATCTTCGCCCGACGGAAGGCGCCCCGTTCTGTCGGCTAGTGCAGATCCTGAAGTACCATTATGCGCTTCTGCGGTTGCTCGCGGCGCTCCATGTATAGCAGTTGTCCGTCGCGCGACAGTTGCATGGACGAGGGTAGGAACCCAAGATTGGCGACGAGCCGCGGCACACGCACCGCAGGATCGAGGCGGTAAAGATTCAGTCCTTCAGCGGATGGCGGTTTCAAGTCTTGGCGCACGAAGTAAACTTCCTCCTCACCCGTCGCGAATTGCAGCACACCACTTGCGACGAGATCCTCTGTCCCTCCGCCGATGGGAAATCGTACGAGATTGAACGGGCTTTGCCTGAGATATAGGTACCGGCCACCGGCGGATGTCTCGAGACCTAGAGCCGATGCGCGGACGATCAGTGTCGGGCTGTTGTCACCGAGTCCGAACCTCCAAATTGAGTCCATGCCCCCCGAATTGGCCGCAACGAAGAGCGCCTTGCTATCGCGGGACCAGGCGGCCCTGGATACGCAGTCGAATTGCTCCAACAACCGATGCCATGAACCCTCCACGCTGGAGGTAACGAAAAGGCGGGGTGGTTCAAGCTGTGCATTGTCCGCTTGGGCGATCATTGCGATTTGCCGCCCGTCCGGCGACCAGTTGAGCTGCTCGATCCGGTATCCGGCGCCAAGAAGCCGCCTCGATTCAGTGCCATCCAGGTTCGAGATATAGACTTCCGAGGACTCGCCAGCAGCCACCGAGTATGCGAGCTCCGAAGCGTCCGGACTCACCTTTACCGGTCCGACGTTCCACGGTAGTTTCCGGCGCAGCACGGGACGAGGACTGCGGGCCCCAAGGTCGGCCGTCCAGAATAAATTCTCGTAAAGTTCCATTCCTCCAAGTAACTCGCCGCTAACGGACGCAGCGAGCGAAGCAAGCTCACCGTCAACACGGGCGACGTCGCGAGGCACGGAGCCTGGGCGGCCGTTTATCTGTCTGATTTGCGACCGGTCTTCAAGGACATAAAGAATGTCCTTGTCATCGGGATCCCACGTGAGACTCGTCACGCCCGATGTCTCTCGCACCACCTCCGTTTCGGAACCAAGCGCTCGCCCGTCGGGCGTCAGCGCCAACAAATGAATCTCGCGATCGCGTGCGAAGGCGAGCGCCTTGCCATCTCCCGATAGGGCAGGGAGGCTGCCGGAAATCCCAAGCCGGTCCGAGCGTGCGCCCAGCCGAGTCGGGAAGACGGTCAACTCGCACGGCCCACGGTCCTTGGCGCTAGAAGCGATTACAGATCCACTATCCGCACTCCAAGCCTCGTGGTCGTTGCAGACTACGCCAAGAAAATGTTACTCGCCGCCAGCCCGTGGCTTCACGAAGAGGGCTGCCCCTTGAGCGGACTCCGACCGCAGAAAGGCAATCCACTTACCGTCGGGCGACCATTTGGGGGAATAAGCCGGCCCACGGTCATCGGTCCCGGCGAATAGGCTGGGGACTCCGGCAGTCATTGGTGCGAGATAAATGCCCCACTTATCCTCATCGGAGGGCAACCAGACGAACGCCACGGTTTTTCCGTCCGATGAGACACTAGGATCGGCAGTTTCGAGGTCGAGCCAGGGCCGGAGCTTGGCTTGGCCCTTTAGATGTGCTACCGACAGAGTAAGAACCAGTACCACCGCCGGAACACGGCGTTGAAATCTCGTGCGGCGAGGCCTTGAGCGTTGGATCTGCATGTGCTGAACTATATGTAGCCGTTCTTCAACAGGCAGCTCAGCATCGAAACGATATGATTCTTTATGGTGCTTTGAATAAACGCACCGGCCTGCGCCGGGTTTGCCCTGTCCCAGCCCGCTGCATAGACGGCCGTAAACGCTTGACTCGCAGTGTCACCAGCGCTTGCATCCGTCGAGAGAATGCTACCGTATTTTGAGGTCAGAGCAGCGTTTGCGGAGGCTGAGAATGAGGCGAAACAGGCAAAGGTGGCCCCGCTGCTGTTCGTAACTGAAACCAGGCATTGCGTCTGGCCGGTCCATCCCTGTGCGGTCATGCCGAAGAAGTTGTTGTCGCCGGATTGGGCCTGCGGGACCGTGCCGTACCAGTTTCCCTGAGGAGAGGTGGTGCTGGGCTCAAGAGCTGCCCAGCCCAGGATCCAGTCGGTGGGTACCCCGTACGTCTGGCTCAACGCCTGTGCGCTTGAGTAATTGTCGGCGACGAATTGCAAATTGTTATTCTGGATCGTAGAGCCGCCCGGGTTGCATTTCGGGAAGTGCGAGCTCGATCTGCCGCCTACTCCGCTGCCGCTCCCGCAGGGGCGGAAGAACGGATCCATCCATATGCCGGCAACCTCAGTGCAGGGTGCGTACCCGCCCCCGCTCCCAGCGCCGCCACCACCGCCGCCGGGGGTACCTGGCGTTGGAGTCGGCCCGGGGTCCGTCGGCCCCGCACTGTTTGCATACGGGTCAGGCGACAAAAACCGCCCCCACTGGCTCCAATAATACCGGTTCACCGCATAATCCGGTCCCATCAGGCTGTCGCGCGTGTACGTCGCGTACTTCTCCCGGTCGTTCGCCGTGGTCGTATACTCCACCCCGTACGGGTATTGCGCCTGATACCCCAGCCCGCCCGGACCGCCCGACCGCACCGACCCCAGCCGGTCCGTCGTCACCCGGTTGCCCTCCGAAGTCAGCAGCATCCCCGCGAGGTACACGTTCGAGCTCTGCTCGTTCAACTGGATCTCCGGGCTGCCGCCGCTTTCGACGATGGTATAGGTGTATGTCGCCAGCTTCTTTCCGTCCACTCAATAGAAGTAGATCGTCTCGGCGCCCTGGTTGTCGTATGTGTAGCTCGCCGTCAGTGTCCCGTAGGCCGTCCCGTACATTCCATAATTATTGGCAGACTGCACCTCCAGTGTTTTGCTGGATACCTTCCCGGCGGGAGTAT
>JBEKTJ010000034.1:0-41036 GCA_049516155.1 Bryobacteraceae bacterium | reverse complement strand
GGCCTCCCGGCCTGTCCCGCTCAAGGTTCTGCAGCCTATCCCCAACGTGATCCTCTTCCTCTCCCGCATCGATCGGAAAAAGGGCCTCGACCTTCTGTTCGAAGCCTTCGCGCGCGTGCGACGGCAGTGCCCGTCCGCCTCTCTGGTCTTGGCAGGCTCCGGCGACCCGCAATGGATTGCCACCCTGAAAAACGATGCCGCACGCCTCGGCATCGCCGCCGATGTGACGTGGGCCGGCTTCCTCACCGGACAAGATAAGTGGGCCGCCTTAACCGGCGCGAGTGTCTTCGTATTGCCATCCTATTCCGAAAACTTCGGCATCGCATTGGTGGAAGCCTTGGCCTGCGGTTGCCCAGTAGTGCTTTCCGATCAGGTCGGCATCCATCGCGAGATCGCCCGCGCCCAAGCCGGCCTTGTGACTCCCTGCCGCGTCGAGGAACTGGCCACGGCGCTCCTCAACGTTCTTACCGACGCCGCCCTTCGCTGCCGGATGAGCGAGAACGGCGTACGCCTGGCGCAGCGACAATTCTCTCTCGAAGCCGTCGGCCGGCAACTGACGGCGGCCTACGCAGAGGCAATCTCATGAATAGGCTCGCCGTCGTCGTCCTGACCTACAACGAGGAAGTCAACCTCCCGCGTTGTCTGGATAGTCTCGCGGGGTTGGCCTGCTCGGTAGTTGTCGTCGATTCCGGAAGCACGGATAAGACTTCGCAGGTCGCCGAGCGGTATAAGGCCACCTGGATGTCTCATCCGTTCGAGAATTATGCCGTCCAGCGTAACTGGGTGCAGGAGCATCTCCCCATCGAGGCCGATTGGATTCTCCACTTAGACGCAGACGAGCGTCTCACTCCCGAACTGGCATCGGAAATCAATAGAACCCTGGCCGCCGCGGATGACGGTATCGATGGCTTCCTACTCCGCAAACGCACTATCTTCATGGGCCGCTGGATTCGCCACGGCGGACACTATCCGTCTTATCATCTGCGACTCTTCCGGCGCCATAAAGGCCGTTGCGAAGACCGCCTGTACGATCAGCACTTCGTAGTCAATGGGAAAGTCAAGCCCTTGGACAGCGACTATCTGGACATCGTCGCCACTAACCTGAGTACTTGGACGCTACGCCACAAACGCTGGGCCGAGCTCGAAGCCAACGAAATGCTGGCCCAGGACGATAGCCGCCGCCAGGTGCATCCCGATTTGCTCGGCAATCCCATCGAAAGGCGGCGCTGGTTCCGCAATGCCTATTCGCGCGGCCCGCTCTTCGGCCGTGCCTTTGCCTATTGGTCGTACCGTTATCTCTTGCGTCTGGGCTTCCTCGACGGCAAAGAGGGACTGATCTTCCATTTTCTGCAAGGTTTCTGGTTTCGATTCTTAGTCGACGCCATGATTTACGAGCAGCACAAAGCATGACCGTTGGAGGGCGGCCAATCTTGGCCGCAGCCGGCTTTTAGCCGGCTCTCGGTTTTCGATTCAATTTCTTTTCGGGGGCACCAGGTTGAAAATTCTCGGACTAAACGCCTTCCACGGCGACGCTTCGGCGGCTCTTCTCAGCGACGGCCAACTCGTGTCGGCCATCGAAGAAGAGCGCCTGAACCGCATCAAACACTGGGCTGGATTCCCCAATCTCGCCGCGGCCGCCTGCCTCAACGGCTCCGATCGCAACGAAGTCGAACACGTAGCCATCTCCCGCGATCCCTTCGCTCACATCTCGCGCAAAGTGCTGTACGCCGCCGTACGCCCCGCTTCCTGGCAGCGGTCCATGTCGCGCGTCGCCAACATTGTTCAGGTGTCCCGCCTCAGTTCCGATCGCCCCGGCACGATTCTCACCGAGTTGAAACGCGCCCGCATCCACAAGGTCGAGCACCATCGCGCGCACCTGGCCAGCGCCTTTTTCGCCTCCCCGTTTGAAGAAGCCGCCGTCATCTCCGTCGATGGCTTCGGCGATTACAGCAGCGTCCAGTGGGGCATCGGCCGTGGCAATCGCATCGATGTGCTCGGGTCGGTGCTCTTCCCGCATTCGCTCGGCATCCTCTACACCGCCTTCACCCAATTCTTAGGTTTCCCCAAGTACGGCGACGAGTACAAAATGATGGGGCTGGCCGCTTACGGCGAGCCGCGCTTCGCGCCCCAGATCCGCCAGATCGTCAGGACCGATTCCGGCAATTGCCGCCTCGACCTGGATTACTTCACGCATCATAGCCAGGGCGTCAAGATGACTTGGGATGGCGGCGAGCCTGTGTCCGGCAATGTCTTCTCGCGCAAGATGCTGGATGTCTTCGGCGCATCGCGCGAGCCTCGCGCCGAATTGACCGATCGGCATGCCGATCTCGCCGCCTCCGTGCAAGCCGTCCTCGAGGAAAACTACTTCGCCCTGCTGAATCACGTCTACCGTCGCACCGGCCAGAAAGCCCTGTGCCTGGCGGGCGGCGTCGCCCTCAACTGCGCGGCCAACGGCAAAATTTTCGAGCAAACGCCCTTCCGCGACATCTATATTCAACCCGCCGCCAGCGACGCGGGCACTTCCATCGGCGCGGCATTATCGGTCTGGCACGAGCGCCTGAATCAACCGCGCTCCTTCGTGATGCGCCATGCATACTACGGCTCGCAATACACGGACCGTGAAATCTACGCGGAGCTCGAAAACGCCGGCGTCGCCTATCGCCGCTTAACCGAAACGGAATTAGTGGACCAGACCGCCGCCCAAATCGCCGCCGGCAAAGTAGTCGGCTGGTTCCAAGGCCGCATGGAATTCGGACCGCGCGCGCTCGGCAATCGCAGTATTCTGGCCGACCCCCGCCGCGCGGACATGAAGGATCTGCTCAACAGCCGCATCAAGCATCGCGAGCATTTCCGGCCCTTCTGCCCCTCCGTGCTGGCCGAAGCCGCATCGGATTTCTTTGAGACCGCCTATCCATCGCCCTTCATGGTGACCGCCTATCGCATCAAAGGCGAGCGCCTGCGGGATATCCCCGCCGTGACCCATGCCGATGGCACCGGCCGCCTCCAAACCGTAGACCGGGAATCCAACCCGCTCTACTGGAAACTCATCCGCCGCTTTGGCGACATCACCGGCGTTCCTATTTTGCTGAACACGTCGTTCAACGAGAACGAACCGATCGTCCAGACCCCCGCGCAGGCGCTCGACTGCTTCCTGCGCACCCGTATGGACGTGCTGGCCATCGGTTCCTACATGCTTCTGAAATCCGAGAACCTGCCCGCCAGCGAGAATAAACGCGCATTTGCCTTGGCATAACTTATCCTTCATCGCCCATTCGAGGTTCAACCATGAAGATACTGTTGCTGAACCAGTGCTTCTATCCCGATGTGGTATCCACCGCCCAGCACGCCAGTGACTTGGTCGCGGCGCTCACCGATCGCGGCCACCAGGTGACCGTGGTCGCCGGCACGCGGGCCTACGACAACCCGCACGTCAAGTTTTCGAAAGAGGAACACTGGCGCGGCTGCCGTATCCTGCGCGTGCCCAGTCTGGCCCTTGGCAAGAGCGCCAAGTGGCGGCGCGTCGCGAACTTTGCAAGCTACTTCCTCAGTTGCATCCTCCGCCTGATTTTCCTCCCGCGCTATGACGTAGTCATGGCGCTCACCTCGCCGCCGCTGATCTCGCTGCTCGGCGCGCTTTACGTGAAGCTCAAGGGCGGCCGCTTCATCTTCTGGGTCATGGACCTGAACCCGGACGAAGCCATCGCCGCGGGCTGGCTCAATGGGCGATCCGCCGCCGCCCGCATCTTAGCCGGCCTGCTCAATTTCAGCTTGCATACCGCCGAGGAAGTCGTCGTGCTCGACCGTTTCATGCGCGCGCGTGTGATGCAGAAAGGCGTGCCCGCCGAGAAAATCAGCGTGATCCCGCCCTGGGCCCATAGCGAAATCGTGCACTACGATCCGGAAGGCCGCCAAGCCTTCCGCGATCGCCACGGATTCACCGGCAAGTATGTCGTGATGTATTCCGGCAATCATAGCCCCTGCCATCCTTTGACCACCGTGCTGCAAGCCGCCGCGCGCCTGGCCGGCCGTTCGGATATAGTGTTCTGCTTCGTCGGAGGCGGCAGCGAATTTCCCACCGTCGCCAATTTCGCCGCCGCGCGCAATCTGGCCAACATCCGCTGCCTCCCCTATCAGCCGCTCGCGCAGCTTTCCGCTTCGCTGTCGGCCGCCGACCTTCACGTGGTCGTCATGGGCGATCCGCTCGTGGGCATCGTCCACACCTGCAAGATTTACAACATCATGTGCATCGGCTCGCCGGTCCTGTATATCGGACCCTCCAAGAGCCATGTGATGGACATCGCCGCCGGCAACGGAATCCCGCTGGCCTGCGCGAATCACGGTGATGTCGATCTGGTCGTCCGCCGCATTCTGTCGAATTCAAAAGAAAGCGCCAACCGCGGCGTGCCCGACCGGCGCATGGTGGAGCGCGGCCGCAGTTTTCATCAGGACCAGCTCGTTCCCCGCTTCGCCGATCTCGTGGAAGCGCTGCCCGAGCAGGCCGCCGCGGCCGCCGTCGGCAGCCACGCTCTCGGAGATTAATACCTCTTGCTGCTGCTGCTCGCCGCGGCCCTGGCGCCTATCCAAATTTTCGCCATTAAAGAAGAATTCGGCGTGACCCACCCCACCCAAATCGTGGACTTCGATTTCACCCGCAAGATCGATCCGGACCGCGCCTATATGATCGGCCCGCAAGGCGCCGAAGTCCCGTTCCAGCTTCTGCACGGTGGAAAAATCGCCGTCGAAACCGGCCTCGCCGCCAACACGCACGCGGAGTGGAAGCTCTACCCCGCCGAACCGGGCCGCCCCCAGCGGCAATTTCCAAACGCCATCCGCATCGCCGAAACGCCTGCGTATTACGAAATCGTCAACGGCCTGACCGGTGTGCGCATCGCCCGCGCAATCAACTCGCCCGATCCTCCAACCGATCGCCAAACGTTGGCGCCCATCCAGGGCATCCTCTACCGCGATGGAACCTGGACCGCCACCGGACCCAACATCCTCGAAGCCACCGGCGAGCTAACCGGCATGACCGTGCGCTTCCTCGAATCCGGTTCGCTGAAAGTGGTCGTCGAAGTCGCCTATACGTTCCGCCGCCGGCCCCTCGCCTACGGCGACAAGCTGCTCATCCCCGCGGGCGCAGGCTTCTACCGCTCCACCATCGAGATGCAGGCCGGCCAGCCCTCCATCCTCGTCGAAGACGATACCGACATGGACCTGCGCTACACGCTGGACGTCTACCGCGGCCTCGAACCGGACCAGGCGCGCTATCGCGGGCACCATGCCACGTCCATTGAAAACGGCCGCGAACCGGATGGCCGCCAGTACCGCCCATGGAACGAGCGCCCCGCCGGCGACGCCGTACGCGACCTCCAATACCGCACGCCCGCTCCGTCCAATTACAACGGCGAGCCTCCCAACATCCGCCGCATGGCCGTCTGGGACCCCTGGATCTACGACAGTGGATGGTATTGGCAGTTGTACAACGCCACCGCCGGGCCATACGCCAATCTGCTCGGCATCTTCGCCGGACCCGCATCCCGAGCCATTGGCGCGGCCCACAACGGCGCCGGCATCTTCACCGCGCCCGGCCCCCTCGCCGGCATCGCCTTCGAAACCCACCGCCACTCGCCCGATGCCCGCGTCTTCCCGCGCGTGCGCATCGCCTGGGGCATCTTCATCGGCACCAAGGGCGGCGATCTCGGCGATCCCAACGCTATCCAAAACATCGCCCGCCAAATGAACCTGCACGGCGGCATCAACCTGAACAAGGTGTATCGATACCAGACTGCCTTCGCCGATCCACCCTCCGGTTATCCGCCGCTGTTCATGCCGCGCGCCGCCGTCGATGCCGTAATCGCCCGCATTCGCCAGGACCCCGACTACTACCGCCGCCTGTATAATGACGAGCCCAGCGCGCGGCCCCTGCTCGACATGTGGCGCGACCCTGTGGGGCAGGCCCGTGGCCTGCCAAAATTCATCGACGGCATCGCCGCCACCGCCCACGACCTGCTGGACGCGCTGGTCAACGGCGACGGCATCTACGATTTCCGCTTCCACTATTGGCATGGCGGCCTGGAGATGACCCGCCAGGCCGTCTGGATCAATGCCGTCCTCCCCGACGCCCGCGCCAAAGCCGCCGCTGCATTATTCGCCAACGTCCTCTGGGATTCCGATTTCGTCCCCCTGTTCGAAGGCCACGGCCTGAATCTGGGCACCGCCAACATGCCCGTGCAGCAGAACCAATACCGCGACATCTACGCCCTGCTGGCGCCAGGGCTCACAGTGGAGCAGAATGTGGAGCAGCGTGTGGAGCAGCGTGTGGAGCAGCGCCATGCGCTGCTTTCCCGAGCCTTATCCAATCTCTCCCAAACCGTCAACGATTCCGGCGCCGCCATGGGATCCACGCACTACATCGGCGCATCCATGGGGCCGCTCCTCACCACCCTCCAGCAATTGCAAACCGCCGGTATCGCCGACGCCTTCCGCGACCAGCCGCGCCTGGCCCGCTTCGCCGAGTTCTACCTGAACCTGCTTACGCCCCCCGAACCCCGCTTCGGCGCATACCGCAAAGTCGTCTCCATCGGCGACGGGTCCACTGAATCGTCCGAGCTATACGGCCAGCTTGCCACCGGTTTCGCCGCGGCCGATCCCGCCCTCAGCGCCCGCCTGATGGCCGCCTGGTGGCACTCCGGCGCGATGCACTCCGGCTTCCACGGTTCCACCATCCTGAAAATCGACGAGAACCTGCCCGTCGCAAACCCTCACCTTGCCGACGCCAATTTTCCCGGCTGGTACACCGTCCTGCGCAATGGCTGGGGCACACGCAACGAAACCGCCGTCTGGCTGGTGGATGGCGATTTCTACCGCGACCATGCCCATGAAGACAACGGCACAGTGGTCATCTACGCCCTCGGCGCGCCGCTTTCCATCGATTGGGGCAGCATGTATTCGCCGCAATCGCCCGGAGCGTTCATGCATTCGCTCGCGCTCCCCGAAAGCGCGCTGCCCTTCGCCTGGGACACCACTGCCACCCCGCTAGACCAAATCGGATTCCGCTGGCAACATGCCGCCGCCCAAGCCTTCGACTCTTTCCCAGACAGCGGCTACGTCCGCGCCACCTACGAATCCCCGCGCGAAACACCAACCCGATGGGCTCGCGCCGTCTACTCCATCCATCCCGACGAAGCCAATCCCATCATCCTCATCCGGGACACCTTCGACGGCCCAACCGTCCCCCGCATAGTGACTCTGAACCTAATGGGCGACGAGGATCGCCGCGTCGCCGTGTCGCCGTGTCGCCGCGTCGCCTTCACCGGCCAGTGGCTCATCAACTGGGACCTGTACACTTTCACCGATTCCCCCGCCCAGACTGTCATGCGAACCTGGTCCCACAACTGGCACCCCAACCGCGAAGAAAACGAATTCCTGAAGGCCAACGGCCGCCCCTTCGAAGAGCGTCAGTCGATCCTGCGCTTGCGCACCACCGGAGCCCTCACCACACTCCTGCTGCCTTGGCGCAAAGACCATCCCCGCGAAGCGTCCGTACATCACGAAGGCGCACGTATCACCATTTCCTGGAACGGCGCCACCGCGGCCATCGACCCGGACTGCTACCGCTTCACCCAAGGTTCCACCACTATCGTGACCGCCTTCGGACCTGCGCCCTGCCAGGCCGCCGGCATCGCCATCCAAGGCGGCGCCACCGAAGTTCGCCTCGACCCCGGCCGTGCCACCATCACCGCCCATAGTGCGCCCGGCCCGCGCAGTATTTCTCTGCCCAGCGGTGGGCATTATGAAATGGATTACACCGGTCCCGATCCGAGAACGGTAACGCTGGGAGGGCGGGCAATCCTGCCCTGGGGCCCCCTTCTGGGGACGGCTTTTGAGCCGGCCTGCTTAATTGTCACTTGTGGGTTTGGCTGGCGATGAACTCGCCCATGGCGGATACCAGCTTCTCGATGCGCTCACCCAGCCGCTTGTCTGTCTCTTCGATGCGCTCACCAAGGCGTTGGTCTGCGGCGCGCGATTCTTCCGCCAAGACCTCGATCCGCTTGCCCAGCCGGTCGTCCATTTCGACTACTTGGATGGTCAGCTCGTTTAATTGCCGCTGGGTATCCCGCCATAACCCGCGGAACTCTTCGCGGTCTTTGCGGCGTTCTTCGGCCAAGCCTGCGGTTACGTGTTCGATGCGTTCGAAGCGCTCGTCCGTCGTCATGGTAATCTCCAGTATATCTGAGTGGCCTTGTGGGGCGGCCAATCATTCGCTGGTACGCCACCCCGGAGGGCCGGCGCCAAACGCAGCGCGAATTCGTTCACGCGCTTCGGACCGGGAGCCTCACACGGTCATCCGGCGTGATGGCCCCGCGGACCGATCCGAAGATCCTCGAACAGTTCATGGAACAGGCCAAGGAAAGTGCCACTCGCGCCATTTCGATTCGCATACCCATCGCGGACCTGGAGCGCGCCGAACGGATTGCCAGCGAGACGGGCGTCGGCTACCAGACCGTGCTCAAGCGAGCGATCCGCGAGGGGCTCAAGAAACGGCCATCCACTCCAACCCTTGCCTAGGGGCTAAGCGATGCCGGATTTAGCTTGCCTTGCGCAATGCGTCCGCGACAGCGTCCGGATGGTGAGTAATGACCGCCAGGAGGATGCGCGCGGGTCCGTCCGGTTGCGTGCGGCCCTGTTCCCAGTTTCGGACCGTCGCTGGCGCGAACCCGAACCGCGCAGCGAATTCCGATTGACTCAGGCCAAGCTTCCGGCGAAGGGATCGAACGTCGACGGCGGCTCTGCGCGCGACGCTGACCGTCGTGACCCGAACCGGGACGTCCTCCCCGCCAGCCCACGCGATTGCCTGCTTGACGCTACGGACGAGTCTGCGGCCGGCAACCGTGCGTTTCGTGGCCGGGGACTTCTTAAGTTGGTTGCCCATTATTCGTTTAACTCCTTTTCATGTATCGTGAAACGAGCGTCGGAAGCAGCCGTTTCAGGCTTCGTTTGTCGGCTTCCGAAAGATCCGCCTTCTCGTTCTTGGCGTAGACGTCAAGAAGGAATAATGGAATCGATTGATTGTAGTAGTAATAGATCACGCGTGCGCCGCCTGTCATCGGCAGCGTCATTGCCACGTTATCGCATACGCTATTCGAGCATACGCTCCTCGCGTATGTAAATCAAGCGCGTAGGGCCATCCGTAAGCGATGAACGCCTATCCAAAATGCCTGAAAATCAAAGAGCCGCAACGCGCGGAATTCCGGTGGGTTGAGGTGTCCGTGGCCTTTCGCTTTCAGCCAAGCGCGGACATCGTTGTCAATGCGGAACGAGATCTGCGATTTGCCGGGCCGTTGCTCCGTATGACACACGCTGTCAATGTTTACATCGGCAAGCCACGTCATACAATTGCAAACGCCCGATTACGCCATCTTACTAAGTGCTTTTTCCCCCACTGACTCAATAAACGTCACAAATCTGTGGCCTTTAACTATGTTCGGCCTTATAATAATCTGAACTTGTATTTCATGTCAGGATGCGGCAATACCGGGCGCCCCCTACCCGATCCGTGTAAACGATGTATGACAAACAGGAGCGTTAGATGAGCCATACGAAGCAGATCAACCGGATAACCGGGCAGCCGGAAATCGAACCAGGCGCCAGAAAGCCTTATCAAAAGCCCGCCGTGCGCTACGAGCGGGTTTTCGAAACCTCCGCCCTTACCTGCGGCAAAGTGCAGACCACCCAATCGGGTTGCCACCAGAACAGGAAGACCTCCTAGTGAGAAATTCCCTGGGAGCGAATCGCGGACTCACTGCCTTGTCTCTTACGGCCCTCGGTCTGGTGCTGTACTCGCCGGCTTTCGGCGACGCCTCGCGCACGCTCATCACGCAGGCTGTTGACGAATCCAAGCTGGCCACCTTGTCTGGCAACACCCGTCCCGAAGCCACCGCCGAAAACGATCGCGGCGCCGTCCCCGACAGCTTTCCCATGAACGATCTGCTCTTGCAGCTCAAGCGCCCGCCGGCGCTCGAGTCGGAATTCGTGCAGTACATCGATCAGCTCACCGATAAGTCCTCCCCTAACTTCCGTAAATGGCTCACTCCCCAGCAGATTGCCGACCGGTACGGCTTGGCCCACGAGGATATCGCATCGATCCAACATTGGCTGCAGTCCCACGGCCTCAGTGTCGACCACACTTATGAAAACGGCATGGTCATCGCCTTCTCCGGCACCGCCGGCCAGATCCGCGATGCCTTCCATACCGAGATCCATTACCTGGAAGTCAAGGGCCAGTCCCACATCGCTAACATGAGCGAGCCGCAGGTCCCGCGGGCGCTGGTCGAAGCGGTGGCCGGCGTCGCCGCCCTGCACGATTTCAAGCCGCACCCCATGTTCAAGCGGAAGCCCAAGTATACCTTCGGCGGCTGTGCGGGCTCGACATTACCGACTTCCTCCGCCGACTGCAACGCCCTCGTGCCGGCCGATTACCAGGTCATCTACAACCTCAATCCATTATTCCGGCAAGGCATCCTGGGCGCGGGCCAAACCATCGTCGTGGTGGACGATTCCGATAGCTACAGCACCGACGTGGCCACCTACCGCAACACGTTCCTCAGCCAGTATTCCGGTACGTTCGTGACCACCCACCCCGGCGGCTGCAGCGATCCGGGCGACAACTCGGACGACTCCGAATCCAATATCGACGCCGAAATCGCGGGCGCCATCGCCCCCAACGCCACCATCGACCTCGCCACCTGCACCAGCGTGCTGACCGCTATCCAAAACCTGGTCAATGGCACCAACGGCACCACCATCCCTTCCATCATGAGCATCAGTTATGGTGAGTGCGAAACAGGCAATGGCGCGGCCAACAACCTGGCCTACTACACCGCTTATCAGACCGGCGTAGCCACGGGCATGTCCATCTTTGTCTCCTCCGGCGATGAAAGCGCCACCAGTTGCTCCGCGGACCTTGATTACAGCCGCTATGGCATCGGCGTCAGCGGCTATACCTCCACCCCATACAATGTCTCTGTAGGTGGCACTGACTTCGAGGATAGCTACCTGAACACCACCGCCCAGTATTGGAACCAGACTTCCACTTCCGTGACTCTGACGGGAGTAAGTGTGGTGGGGACGGCTGCCACATATAGCTATTCCGGATACACAGGATCCGCGCCGGCGGTTGGACAGGTTCTGCTGGCGACCGGCTTCGTGACCGCCGACAATAACGGGTATTTCGGAATCACCGCGGTTGCGCCCGGAACCATCACAGTTACCGAAGTCTCGCAAGCAAACGAAACCGACCCAGCTAGCGGATTAATAGCGACGGGCAACCTCCCGACCGGCGGCTCGGCTATGTCCTACATTCCGGAAATGCCGTGGAACGATTCCTGCTCTAACTTCGAGATCTATAACTATCTGGGCTTCGCAACCGGCTACGGCCCCAGCGGCTTCTGCCAGAATACGGTCGCCACCACCAACGACGAATATCTCGATACGGGATCCGGCAGTGGCGGCCCCAGCGGGTGCGCCACCGGAACCGTGGTCACCTCGCGCGTAGTCAGCGGTACCTGCACCGGATACCCCAAGCCCTCCTGGCAGCAGGGCATCTTCGGCAATCCGGCCGACGGCGTACGCGATATTCCAGATATTTCGAATTTCGCCGCCAATGGAATCTGGGGCCACTATGTCGTAGTCTGCTATAGCCACACGGCCGACGAGGGATCGCCCTGTACCGCGGGTAACCTGGTCGATTGGGCCGGCTTCGGTGGAACCTCGATTTCCTCGCCGGTGTCGGCAGCCATCCAGGCTCTCGTCAACGAGAAGTGGCATACCAAGACCGGCAATCCCAACCCCACTTATTATGGCATCGCCAACGCCGAGTTCGGCGCCAGCGGCAATAGTAACTGTTACTCCATCAACCAGCCATCTGGCCGCCGCGGCCTGGGTACGAACTGCGTTTTTTACGACATCACCCAAGGCGATATCGAAGTGAACTGTATCGCCAGCAGCGACCCCGCCGGATGCTACTTGGATGGCAGCACCAACGGATCCACCACACTCGGCCCTATCGGCTCCGTCACAGTGATTAATGCCGGCTCGGGATACACCAGCGCCCCCACCTGCACCCTCGCCGCCCCGGCCGGCATCGCGCCTTACAATCCATTCGGCAATCCGATCTGGGCGGGCGGCACGCAAGCCACATGTACCGCCAGCATTGGGTCCGTCGCCCAGGTTGGCACTGTGACTCTCTCGTCCGGTACCGTTTCCACCGCGTGGGCCGGCAGCACCGTCACTGTGGGAAGCACCGTCTACACCTTCGCCACCGGGACGCTGACCGCCGCCAACCAAGTCCTCCTGAACACTTCCAGCGGATCGACTGGCCGCAACAACACACTCAAGAACCTGTCGGCGGCCATCAACGCGAATTCCGCCCTGTGCGGTTCCGCCGCGCCCTGTTACGGACCCGGCACCGTCGCCAACGCCAGCGCCACGGCCAGCGGAACCAGCAGCCCGATTACCGTCACCGGTATCACACCCGGCGTCAGCTACACGTTTTCGAACACCAACGTAGGCAGCGCCACTTTCGCGACCGCCATCACCACTCAAGCGGCGAACGGCGCCGTGAACGGAATTACCGTCACCAGTGGCGGATCCGGCTACGCCGCGGGCGGCGGCTGCACCTTATCCGGCGGCGGAGGAACCGGCGCAACCTGTTCGCCGCAGGTCACCGTTGCCACGGCGGCAACATCCTACCAGCCCGCATTCGGCAGCACTCCCGGCTGGGATTTCGGCACCGGCATTGGCACCGTCAATGCCTACAACCTGGTTATGAACACCGCATGGTAAAGCAAACTGGTAGGACAGGCCTCCAGGCCTGTCCCTTGGCAATTGTAATAGGAGTCACTTATGAGTCCAACTGAAGAGAGCAACACCCGTTTCAAACGGCCCGGCGTCACCCGCGCCAAAAAGCCATATAACAAGCCCGCCGTCCGTTTTGAGCGGGTCTTTGAAACCTCGGCGCTGACCTGCGGCAAGGTGCAGACCACCCAGTCTGGCTGCCATCAGAACAGGAAAACTTCGTAACGTCTTGTGGGTCGGCGCCGTGCGCCGCCGGCCGCCAGAAAAGGAACAGATAAGGAGAAGCGAACATGAACCTTAGCCAAGCCAATATTCGTAGGCTCTCCATCACCCTCACGATGGGAGCGATCGTCGCCCTGGGGCTGCTGCTCTACAAGCCGGTCTTCGGCGACTTTTCCCGCGTCCTGATCACTAAGCAGATCGACGAAACCCAGCTTGTCAGGCTCTGGCGCAACACGCGTCCTGAGGCTAACCCCAAGTTCGACCGCGGCCGCGTGGACGACAACTTCCGCATGCCGCAGATGATGCTGCAGTTGAAGCGGGGGCCCCAATTGGAGCGGGAGTTCGCCCAATTCACCGAATCGCTCACCGACAAGAACTCCCCCAACTTCCGCCACTGGATGCTGGCGGCGGAACAGGGCGAGAAGTTCGGCGTGGCGCAGGAAGACATCGACACCATCTCGAAATGGCTGGAGTCGCACGGCTTCACCGTCGATGGCGTCCAACCCAACAAAATGGTGATCAGCTTCTCCGGCACGGCGGGCCAGATCCGCGAAGCCTTCCACACCGAGATCCACTACCTTGAAGTCAAAGGCGAAACGCACTTCGCCAACATGAGCGATCCGCGAATTCCCCGCGCGCTCGCGCCCGCCGTGGTCGGCGTGGTGGCCATGCACGATTTCAAGCCGCACCCGAATCTGGTGCCGCGCGGCAACTATACATTTTCCGGCTGCGGCTCTAACTGCTACGGGCTGGTGGCCGCCGACTTCGAGACCATCTACAACGTCAATCCTCTCTTCCGGCAGGGAATCAACGGCACGGGCCAGACCATCTACGTGGTCGAGTCCTCCACTACCTACAGCACCGATGTAGCCACCTACCGCAGTACTTTTCTCAGCGGGTGGTCGGGCACCGTGACAACCACGAGCCCGAGCGGCAGCTCCGCTTGCACCAGTGCCACTAACTCCGCGGATGGCGAGGCGGACCTGGATGCGGAGGTTGCCAGCGCCATGGCGCCCAACGCGCACATCGTGGTGGCGGTGTGCGGCGGTAGCGGACAAGGCCCCTTGAATGCCATCCAGAACCTGGTCAACTCCGCAACTCCTCCGTCCATCATCAGCATGAGCTACGGCGAGTGCGAGGCCTTCAACGGCGCCACCGCCAATGCGTCGTACAACACGGCATTCCACACCGGCGCGACGGCGGGCACTTCCATCTTCGTCTCCACCGGTGACGAAGGCAGCTCCACCTGCGAGAACCTCTTCGGTTCGCCGACTGATGACGTGGCACTGCCGGGTCTGGGCGTCACTGGATGGGGCGAAACGATCTACAACGTCGCGGTCGGCGGCACCGACTTTATGGATACGTACAACGCCGCTGAGGGTGGGCTCCCGGTAAGCACTTACTGGAGTTCGACCAATACCTCGAAATACGGCTCGGCAAAATCGTACATTCCGGAGATTCCGTGGAACGATTCCTGCGCGGGTTGGCTGATCACCAACTTGGAGGGTTACGCCGCCCCCTACGGCACCAGCGGCTTCTGCAACAGCAGCACCGCCACCACCAACAACGCCTTCATCAGCGCCGGCGCCGCCTCCGGCGGCGCCAGCGGTTGCGCCACTGGCGTGGACGGGGACGACCAACTCGACGAAGCCGAAGAGGACGGATCGTGCGTGGGATATGCCAAGCCCACCTTCCAGTCCGGCATCTTCGGTAACCCTGCCGACGGCGTGCGTGACATTCCCGACGTTTCCATGTTTGCCTCGAACGGCTTCTGGGGACATTACATGGTCACCTGCTTCTCCGATACCACCAACGGCGGCACTTCCTGCGCCGGCGCGCCGAGCACTTGGTCTGGCTTTGGGGGCACTTCTGTAGCTACGCCGACGCTGGCCGCAGTCCAAGCCTTGGTCAATGAGAAATGGGGCCTGACCAAGGTCGGCAATCCTAACCCGACGTACTACTCCATCGCCAGCGCCCAGTACGGACCCAGCGGCAGCACCGCGAGCAACTGCTACTCCATCAACCAGCCGGGGCGCCGGGGATTGCAATCCTCGTGCGTGTTCAACGATATCACTGTGGGCGATATCGACGTTGTCTGCAAATATAACGGCAACGCGCAGGCAGGCTGTTATGCGCCTCCGACTGCCGCGGGCGTCGCCCAATATGGCGTTGCCAGCTCCCAGCCGCCGGTGCCCACCATTAGCGCGCCCGGCACCGGCTACTCCAGCGCGCCCACGTGCGCCCTTAGCGGCGTCTCGCCCTACACCACGCCGTACCTCAACCCGACCGGCGGAACCATCTTCTCGGGGGGAACGTCCGCGACCTGCGCAACCATCTGGGGCCAAGTCAGCACCCTGACTAACGGCACCAAGCTGTCCTCTTCTACGTGTACGGGCAAAACCGTCACCGTAGGCGGCACTACGTATACATGCGTGTTCGACACGGCGCCCACCGCCGTCAACCAATTCGAGGGATGTGCGGTTTCCGGCTGCGCAAGCGCCGTTGGTGGCACGACGGGGGAGGAAGCCGCCACAGTACAGAACCTCATGGCGGTCATAAACGCCAACCCGCAACAATGCGCCGATGTCAGTTGCGTATTCACCGGCCAGACGGCCAACACCTCCGCCTCAGCCTACATCGTCCCCGCCACTGCTGGCAACGGCGTAGCGACTACCAAGCTCACCCTGGGCGCCCTAACAAACGGCGGCACCTTCACCGTTTCCAGCACTTCGACGGGCATCACCGCCGCCACCACCACTACCTCCGGGGTAGCCAACGTGAGTGTCAGCGGCCTCGGAGGCTATTCGGTCGGGCAGCCGGTCACTTGCAACCTGGCGGGCGGCGGCGGCACCGGCGCAACCTGCGGGGTAAACCTGACCTTCTTCACTCCCGCGCCAGGCTACGCGCCAGCCTTTGGCGCAACTCCCGGCTGGGACTTCGCCACCGGCCTCGGCAGCGTCAACGCCTACAACCTGGTCTTCAACACCCTCTGGTGACCCGCATGAAAAGGAACCCATTTTTGATGAATCGAAACACGAGGAGCAATCAGATGACGAAGCATTATAATCAATCCCGGCTTTGGACCATGGCGGCCGCCCTGGCCCTCGTACTCGGCTCCGCCCTGCTGCTGTCGGGTCAGGAATCGAAAACCAGACGCGGCCTCCCCAAGGACTGGTCCATGCATCATGTGGTCTACTCCAAGCCCGGCGCGAATGTCTCCGCGGCCCGCCTGCAGAAGCTGCAGAAAGATCCGCGCTATATCCTGCAGCAGGAGTTGCGCGCCGCCATGGCCGCCCCTCCCTCGCTGCCCGCGCCGCTCTCCGCCCTCAATGACAACGGTCCGGCGGACATTTCGCCCGCCAAAGCCAGTGGCCCGCTGCCCCGCGGACTGATGAAGGCCCTCATTCCGGCCACCGGCAAAGAAGCCGTTCCGCCCCCCAGCCCGCTAACCAAGCGCATCCATAAGGATTGGAGCGTCGGCATCGGCTCCAACGGGACTACCGGCGTCGGCCAGTTCCCCGCCACTTTCACCCAAACCGCCACGCCCTGCGCCACCGACTACGCCGTTTATAACACCGGCCTCGGCGGCTCCAGCTCACAGGCGACCATAGTGGCATACAACAACATCTACGCCTCCTGCGACAGTGGCATCCCCACGGTCTTCTATGCTTACAACACCGGGGCTGCCACTGTCGCCACCTCGGTCGATCTCTCGCTGGACGGCACCCAGGTGGCGTTCATCCAAGGTAATTCGGGATCCGCCGCCAGCCTGGTCGTCGTCCGAACGGCGAACTCCGGTGGCACGGTCGCCACCCCGGTCACTCCGACGGCTGTCGCGCCCGGTTCGTACAACGGCTGCACCGCCCCTTGCCAGACCACCGTGGCTCTCTCCGGCTCCCCCAGCGACACCTACTCCTCGCCGTTCTACGACTACTCTTCCGACACCCTCTACGTTGGCGACGACGGCGGCAGGATCCACAAGTTCACGGGTGTCTTCCTGGGAACTCCGGCCGAAGCCGGGAGTCCCTGGCCCGCGTCCACGCTCGGCGTCGCGCTCGGCAGCCCCGTTTACGATGCCTCCACCGGCCTCGTCTTCATCGGCGATTACCTGCTGAACTACGCCTCCGGCTGCGAGCCTTCCGCCACCAACTCGGCCGGCTCCTGCGGATACCTCTACTCTGTCGCCGCTTCGTCGGCTACGGTCGTCAGATCGGCACAGCTAGATTACCAATACGGCATCGTCGATAGCCCCATCGTCGACCCCACCACCGGACAGGTCTTCGCTTTCGTCGGCGCGGATAACACCACGGCCTGTTCCAGCGGCCCGTGCGCCGGCGTCTTCCAATTCCCCGAAACTTTCATCGCCGCCGCTACGGGCACCGAGGTCCAGGTCGGAGCCGGTTACGAATTCCTGCTCTCCGGCGCATTCGACAATAACTACTTCACCACGGGCACCGGCAACCTCTACGTCGTCGGAGGAACCGGCCCGCAGAACAACACCCTGTACGCAATTCCGGTCACCAGCGGTTCCATCAGCAGCCCGGCGACTCCAGGTCCCGCTGTCGCCGCCAACTACACCGGCGGCTACTACGCCGGCGGCCTCCAAGTCACGGAGTTCTACACCGGAACTTACGACTACGTCTTCGCTGGCGCCCTGATGATCAATGCTGCCAATGGCCCGCTCATCGGTCTGGTCTCCGGCTACAACGTCACCGCTCCGCCTATCTCCCCCAGCACCGTGCCGACGGGAAGCATCGCCGCCCAGGGCGGACCCAGCGGCATCGTCGTGGACAATTCCCTCGCCACCGCCCAGAACATCTACTACTCGACCACCCTGAACGCCTCTTGCACCACGTCCGGTACCGGCGGTTGTGCCGTCCAAGTGATCCAAGCCGCGCCATAGTTGATTGCGCCCCGTAGGGCAGGCCTCCCGGCCTGCCCACTCCGCCAAGCTCCTGCACATTGTGGGGCGGGCGTCCACGCCCGCAGCGGGTCTCCAGAGCCGCAATATCTCTACATATCATTCATTCTAAACAACTTAACGAAACTTGGCTTCACTCGGCCAATTTGCCTAGCCATGCCCGCCGCCGCCCAATCCCGTACAAAGCTGCACAAGCCGAAAATCGCCGCGTCGCCCCCTCGCCCGCTCGCCGGATCGCCCCCTCGCCCGCTCACCGCATCGCCGCGTCGCCCCCTCGCCGCGTCGCTCTTCGTTCTCCCCGCCCTGCTCATAGCCTACTGGCCCGCCCTCCAAGGTGGCTTCGTTTGGGACGATAACGCCCACGTCACCGCCGCCGCCCTGCGCTCCTTCCACGGCCTATGGCGCATCTGGTTCTCGCTCGGCGCAACCCAGCAGTATTATCCGCTCCTGCACAGCGCCTTTTGGCTCGAACACCACCTCTGGGGCGACGCCGTCCTGGGCTATCACCTGGTCAACCTCGCCCAACATGCTGCCGCCGCTTGCCTGGTCGTCCTCATCGTGCGCCGCCTGGAGTTGCCCGGCGCGTGGCTGGCAGGCTTCGTCTTCGCCCTGCATCCCGTATGCGTGGAATCCGTCGCCTGGATCTCCGAACAGAAAAGCACCCTCTCCGCGGTCTTCTATTTGTCCTCTGCTCTCCTATACTTGGGCTTTGACCGCACCCGCCGCCGTTCGGCGTACCTCTGGGCCACCGCGCTCTTCATCTGCGCGCTGCTCACCAAGACGGTCACCGCCACGCTCCCCGCCGCCCTCTTAGTAGTCTTCTGGTGGAAGCGCGGACGCCTCGATCTCCGCCGCGACGTGCGCCCGCTGCTGCCCTGGTTCGGCATCGGCGCAGTGGCGGGATTGTTCACCGCCTGGGTGGAGCGCACCTACATCGGCGCCAGCGGCACTGATTTCGCCATCGCCCCGCTGCAGCGCCTTCTGATCGCCGGCCGCGTCCCCTGGTTCTATGCCGCCAAGCTCTTCTTGCCGGTCAGCCTGATGTTCACCTATCCGCGCTGGAATATCGATCCCGCCGCGTGGTGGCAATGGCTGTTCCCCATCGGTTTGGTGGCTCTATTCGCCGCCGTCCGGCAGCGGGGTGCGCGGGCCGCGTTCCTCTTCTTCGTCGGGACCCTCTTCCCGGTGCTAGGCTTCCTGAACGTGTACCCCTTCCGCTTCTCCTGGGTGGCCGATCACTTCCAATACCTGGCCTGCCTGGGCATCATCGTCCCGCTCTGCGCAGTGGTGCGGCGCTATGCGCCGCCGCGGGTTTTCAGCCCGCTCTTGCTGGTTATCCTGGCCATCCTAACCTTCCGCCAAGCCGCCATTTACGCCGATGCCGAAACCCTCTACCGCGCCACCCTCGCGCGCAACCCCGCAAGCTGGATGGCGCACAACAACCTGGGCGTGGCGCTAGCCAAGGACGGCCGCACACCCGAGGCCATCGCCGAATATCAGGCCGCTCTACGCATCAAGCCGGATTATGCCGAGCCGCATAACAACCTGGCCACCATCTATTCGCGCCAGCCCGGACGCATGCCGGACGCCATCGCCGAAGCGCGTGAGGCGCTGCGGCTCAAGCCCGACTACCCCGAGGCGCTGGTAAACCTCGGCAGCTTCCTGGCTCCCATGCCGGGCCGCCTGCCCGAAGCCATTGCCGCGTACCAAGCCGCCCTGCGCATCAAGCCGGACCACCCCGAGGCCCACAACAACCTGGGCTTGGCTCTGCTCGAAATGCCCGGCCGCCTGCCCGACTCCATCGCGCAGTTCGAAGCCGCCGTGCAACTGGAACCCGACAACGCGCAAATGCACGATAACCTCGCGGGCGCGCTGGCGCGTATGCCCGGCCGTCTCCCGGACGCCATAGCCGAAGTGCAGGCCGCCATCGAAATCGCGCCCGGCGACCCGCAAGCGCACGACTTCCTGGGCAGAGCTTTATCCCAAATGCCCGGCCGCCTGCCGGAAGCCATCGCCGAGTTCGAGACCGCTGTGCGGATAGCGCCCGGCTACGCGCAGGCGCATAACGACCTGGGCGTGGTCCTGCTATACGTCCCCGGCCGCCGCGCCCAAGCCGTAGCCGAATTTCGAGCGGCCCTGTCGATCAACCCCAACGATCCCCAGGCCCAAAGCAACCTAAAAAGGGCCATGTCCCAATGAAAGCAACCGTCGCCGTGTCGCCGCGTCGCCGTGTCGCCGCGTCGCAAGTGGTCGCCGTGTCGCCGCGTCGCCGCGTCGCCGCGTCGCTGTGGTTCGCCATCCCCGCCGCGGTGCTACTAGCCTACTGGCCGGCCCTCCGCGGCGGCCTGCTCTGGGACGATCCTGCCCACATCACCGCGCCTGCCCTGCAATCCTGGCACGGGCTCTGGCGCATCTGGTTCTCGCTCGGCGCAACCCAGCAATACTATCCTCTTCTGCACAGCGCCTTCTGGATCGAACATCGCCTGTGGGGCGATGCCGTCCTGGGCTACCATCTCGCCAACCTCGCCCAGCATGCCCTCGCCGCCTGCCTGGTGGTGGCCATCGTGCGGCGTCTGGAGTTGCCCGGCGCATGGCTGGCAGGCATGGTCTTCGCCCTGCACCCGGTCTGCGTCGAAGCCGTCGCCTGGATCTCCGAACAGAAGAGCACCCTCTCGGCGGTCTTCTACTTGTCCTCTGCACTCATATACTTGGGCTTTGACCGCACGCGCCGGCGTTCGTCCTACCTATTGGCGTTGGGCCTCTTCGTCCTGGCCCTGCTGACGAAGACCGTGACCGCCACGCTCCCCATGGCTTTGCTTGTCATATTCTGGTGGCAGCGCGGACGTCTGGATTGGCGCCGCGACATCCGCCCATTGCTTCCATGGATCGCGCTGGGCGCCGCGGCCGGCCTCTTCACCGCCTGGGTCGAGCGGACGCTGATCGGAGCACAAGGGGCCGCCCACGCCCTCACGTTCGCCCAGCGCCTCCTGCTCGCCGGGCGCGCCATCTGGTTCTATGCCGCCAAGCTGCTCTGGCCCTCCGATCTGATTTTCTCGTATCCGCGCTGGAACCTGGACCCCGCCGTCTGGCAGCAGTGGCTCTACCCGGCAGCCGTGCTCTCCCTGGGAATCGTACTCCTAGTGCTAGTGGGGCAGGCCCGTGGCCTGCGGAGGCCTCTCAGGCCGACACTAGCCGCCTTCCTCCTCTACATCGGAACTCTGTTCCCAGTGCTTGGCTTCTTCAACATCTATCCGTTCCTGTTCTCCTACGTGGCCGATCACTTCCAATACCTGGCCAGCCTGGCCCTGATCGTTCCTCTCTCGTCCATTCTTGTCTGGTCTGTCACCCGTCTGGGCAGGCCCGCCGACGTTGTGCTACCCGCCGTCCTGCTGGCCATCCTGGCCACGCTGACCTGGCGCCAAGCCGGCATCTATCGCGATACCGAGACGCTCTACCGCGCCACGCTGCTCCGCAATCCCGGAAGCTGGCTGGCCCACAATAATCTTGGCGTGGCCCTGTTGGAAGAACCCGGCCACCTGGCGGAAGCCAAAACCGAATACCAGGCGGCGCTGGCGCTCAATCCCGACGACGCCGAAGCCCATAATAATCTCGGCAACGCCCTCGCCCGGATGCCCGGCCGGCTCCCCGAAGCCATCCGCCAATTTGAAGTCGCCATCAAACTGGAACCCCGTCTGGCGCAGGCCCATCAGAACCTCGGCAACGCTCTGGCGCGCAACCCGAATCGCATCGCGGATAGCATCGCGCAATTCAAGATTGCCGTGCAATTGAAGCCGGAAGATCCGCAGATTCGCAACGATCTGGGCGTTACCATGCTCCAATCGCCCGGCCATATTTCCGAAGCGATCACGCAATTCCAGGACGCCGTGCAATTGAATCCCGGCGATCCGCAATTCCGCATCAACCTGGGCAACGCCTTGTCTCAAATTCCGGCTAGGCGGCCGGAGGCCATCGCCCAATTCCAGGCCATTCTACAAAGCCAACCGCGCAATCCGCAGGCGCACAACAGCTTGGCGATCGCGCTGGCCCAGATACCGGGCCGCCTGCCGGACGCCATCGCCGAATTCCAAGCCGCCCTGCGTATCGACCCCAATTTCGCCGAAGCCCACAATAATCTTGGGCGCGCCCAAGCGCGGGCGAAACTGGAAGCCGCCTGTGCCCAGAATTCACAATACTGCAAACAGCCATGACCCTAAAAAATCCGATTACTCGTAAGCTATCCATTGCCGCCATCGCCCTCGCCGCGCTAATCGCCCTGCGCGTGGCTTTCATCGGCCCCGTGTTCGGCCAGTTCCAACGCGTGCTGATCACCCAGGCCATCGACGAGTCGAGGCTCGTGACTCTTTCCGGCAACACTCGTCCCGAGGCCAGACGAGGGGAAAACGATCGCGGCATCGTTCCCGATTCCAAGCCCGTCGAGCACATGCTCTTGCAGTTGCGCCGCCCGCCAACGCTCGAGGGCGAATTCGTCCATCTCATCAATGAAATGCACGACAAAACCTCGCCAAACTTTCGGCACTGGCTCACGCCTCAGCAGATTGGCGACCAGTTTGGCTTGGCGCAGCAGGATCTGGACACCATCAAGAGTTGGCTCGAGTCCAAGGGCTTCACGGTCCACTACATATATCCGACCCGCATGGTGATGGACATCTCGGCCACGGCTGGCGTTATCCGTCAGGCCCTCCACACCGAGATTCACAATCTTGAGGTAAACGGCCAGGAACACTGGGCCAATATGAGCGACCCGAAGATTCCGGAGGCGCTGGCGCCCGCTATTGTGGGTATTGTCTCGATACACAACTTCCGGCCCCACCCAATGTACAAGAGGGCCATCCCGGGCTACACATCCGGCTCATTGTACGCGCTGCTGCCGGCCGATATTCAAGTGATCTACAACGTGGATCCGCTCTTGCGTAAGGGCATCCAAGGGCAGGGCCAGACCATTGTGGTAGTCGAAGATTCCAATGTCTCCTCCGCGACCGCGGTCAACACTTACCGCAGCACTTTTCTGAGCAAGTACGCCACGCCGGCTTTGGTCCAGTCCCACCCGACGGGCACCGGCGGAACGTGTACCAATCCGGGCACCAATAGCGCCGATGTGGAAGCCGATCTGGATGCCGAGATTGTCTCCGCCATCGCGCCGCTGGCCACTGTGAACGTCGCCTCCTGCTCGGACACCGGCTCCAGCGCCGCCAGCTTCGGCGGTCTGATCGCCCTCGAAAATCTGGTCAGCGCCGGTAGCCCTCCCGCCATCGTCAGCATGAGCTACGGACAGTGCGAAGCTGTAAACGGCGCGGCCGGGAACGCCGCATACTACAATGCGTACCAGTCCGCCGCCGCCGCCGGCGTCTCCGTTTTCGTATCGTCGGGCGACGAGAGCGCCACAAGCTGCTCAGCCGACGCCTCGAGTTCCACTACTGGCATTGGCGTTAGTGGTTGGACCTCCACTCCCTACAATGTCTCGGTCGGGGGCACCGATTTCGAAGATACTTACAACGCGTCCAAGGGTTCGCCTGCGATTCCGGTCAGCACGTATTGGAGCTCCACCAATACCCCCACCGACGGCTCCGCCAAGTCCTACATTCCGGAGATTCCCTGGAACGACTCCTGCGCGGGCTTCCTGCTCTACAACTTTGAAGGCAAGAGTACCAGCTACGGTTCTACCGGCTTCTGCAATTCCGGAGGTACCGGCGACCGCACCACCGGCTCCGGCAGCGGTGGTCCTAGCGGCTGCGCCACTGGTACACCGTCCACCTCCGACATCGTAAGCGGAACATGCGCCGGATGGCCCAAACCTTCCTGGCAGGCCGGCATCTTCGGCAACCCAGCCGACGGCGTCCGCGACATCCCGGACGTCTCCCTGTTCGCCTCCAACGGCATTTGGAACCACTACATTATCATTTGCGCCGGCACTTGTACCGGCGCTCCGAGCGGTTCCAGTTGGGAAGGTCTCGGCGGCACCTCCGCTTCCTCGCCCATGATGGCGGGTATCCAGGCGCTCGTGAATCAGAAATGGGGCATTCGCGCGGGCAATCCGAACCCCACGTATTACCAGATCGCCAACGCCGAGTTCGGCGCCACCGGCAACAGCGCCTGTTACTCCATCAATCAGCCCGACCGACGCGGCCTGGCTACCAACTGCGTCTTCTACGACATCACCCAAGGGGACATGGACGTGAACTGCACCGGCACGCATGTGAATTGCTACAATCCCGGCGGCACGGACGGCGTCACGAGCACGCAAACGCTTACCGGAGTCACGGTACTAACCGCCGGATCCGGTTACACTACCGCCCCCACCTGTACGATAGCAGCGCCTAGCAATCTGAACACTTACTTAAGTCCTACCGGCGGAATTCTGTGGGGTGGCGGTACCCAAGCAACCTGCACGGCGGTCCTCTCCGGCAGCGCCGTCGGCAGCATCACCCTGAACAGTGGAGGCCAAGGCTACACCGGTGGCGGCGGCTGCACCCTGTCGGGAGGCGGCGGCTCGGGCGCAACTTGCGTACCCGTAATCACCGCCACTACCCTGGCGCCAGCCTATCAGCCGGCTTACGGCGCCACTCCCGGATGGGACTTCGCCACGGGCATCGGCAGCGTCAACGCCTATAACCTGGTAATGAACACCGCTTGGTAGGACAGGCCTCCGGCCTGTCCCCGGCTTGCGCCTGTCCCGTATGGTGGAAATTCTCAAATTCGACCTGGCCACCGAAGTCTTAGCCTCCTTCGGCGAGGCGCGTCTGCCCGTCACCGGCTCCAGTATGTTCCCGTGCATGCAGCCGGGCGATCTGCTCGAAATCCGCCGCCCCGCCGGCCCGATCCAAACGGGCGACGTGGTTGTGTTCGATCGCCATGGCCGGTTGGTGGTCCATCGCGTCGTCGGCCAAACCGGCGATCTGCTGATTACCCGCGGCGACCGTCTACGCTATCCCGATGCGCCCGTACCTGCCGCCGCTATCCTGGGCTGTGTCACCGCCATCGAGCGCCGTGGCCGCCGGATCGGGACGCGCTTTACCTTGTGGCGCCGAATAGTCTCGGCGGTACTGCGCTATACCGAGTTCGGCACACGCGTCGCGCTTTACTCTGTTAGGATGGTACGAACTTGACCCTCACCGCGACCCACGAGTTGGCGATCGATATCGGAGGCATGCCCATTCTGGTGCGCACGGACAGCGCCGAATTCGCGGCGCTGCTCGAAGACCGCTACGGCAGCTTTATCCACGCCCCGTCTTCCGATCGCATCTTTTCGCTGGATATCGATCTGATCCCGCCGCGCACGATTGTCGAAGACGAAGACGTGAGTGTGCGCATGGAGTCGGGCCGCTGGATCATCACCCGCGGCGATTTCCGCGCCGAGTTCGACCCGCGCAGCGGTCATGGCTGGGTGCGCCAGAGCGCCAATCCCTATTCCATCGATGGCGTGCTGCGCATACTGCATTCCTTGTTTTTAGCGCGCGAAGGCGGTTTTCTGGTGCATGCCGCCAGCGCCGTCCGCAACGGCCGCGCGTTCCTGTTCGCGGGCGTCTCCGGGGCGGGGAAGACCACCCTTTCGCGCCTGGCTCCGCCGGATGCCGAGGTGCTCACCGACGAAATCTCCTACGTGCGCCCCTGCCCGAACGGCTACGAAGCCTTCGGTACCCCTTTCGCGGGAGAGCTGGCCCGCATCGGAGCCAACCTGCGCGCACCGCTCGCCGCGCTCTACCTGCTGGTGCAAGGTCCCGAGAATCGCATCGAGCCGGTCAACCCTGCCGAAGCCGCCCGCGCGGTGCTGCGCAATATCCTCTTCTTCGCCCACGACGAAGAGTTGGTCGGTCTGGTATTTCAATCCGTTTTCGATTTCGTCGCCCGCGTGCCGGTGCAACGGCTGGTCTTCACACCCGACGCGCGCGCCTGGGAGTTAATCGTATGAATGATGTTTACCCTGCGCGCAGCAAGCAGGTCGCGGCCCGGATGCTGGGCGGCGAAATGATGATCATGTCCCCCACCGATGCCAGCCTGTTCAACTTGAACGATGTGGGCTCGGCGATTTGGAACGCCGCCGACGGCCGCACCTCTCTCGACGACATCGTCGCCCGGCTTTGCGACGAATTCGAAGTCACGCCCGAAGCCGCCCGCCACGATGCCGAAACCTTCGTCGAGGAATTGGCTGCGCACGGCATCTTGCACCTTTCCGAACAACCGATTACCACCGCCGGAAGCGGACTTCAGGAGACCAAATGAGCGCCTTGATGGAAGAGATGAACCGCCGCGCCCTGGCGCTCGGAGTGCCCTTGGGCGCTCAACTCGATGTCACTTACCGGTGCAACGAGCGCTGCGTACACTGCTATCTCGATCACGACGATCATGGCGAGATGACTACCGCCGAGATGCTGAATGTGCTCGACCAGTTGGCCGATGCCGGCACTCTGTTCCTGACCCTCAGCGGCGGCGAAGTTCTGATGCGCATGGATTTCTTCCGCATCCTGGAATACGCGCGCGAGCTTTCGTTCTGCGTCAAGATCAAGACCAACGCTTTCATGATCGGCGAGCGGGAAGCCGATCGCATGCGCGATCTGGGAGTCAACTCCGTGCAGGTCAGCATTTACTCGCACCGCCCGGAAGTGCACGACGCTATCACGCTGCTTCCGCGCTCGCTCGAGCGCTCCGTCAACGGCATCCGTTTTATGCAGCAGCGCGGCTTGAAGGTAATCATCGCCAATGTGCTGATGCGCCAGAATTTCGGGGACTACGAAGGGGTCCGCGCGCTGGCCAATTCGCTGGGTGTTGAAAGCACCATCGATCCCACCGTCACTCCCAAGATGGATGGCGACCGCGAAATTCTAGGCTTGGGCATCGGCCACCAGGAGTTGTACGAAGTGATGCGCAATCCCGGCCTGGTGGGCAATGTGGATGAATTCTGCGCGCTTCCCGGCGAAACCACCGACGCCATGCTGGACGAAGTGCCCTGCAGCGCCAGCCATACTTATTGCTATATCTCGCCCTATGGCGATGTTTATCCGTGCGTGCAGTTTCCGTTGCCCACAGGCAACGTGCGGAAGCAGAAGTTTATCGACATCTGGCGATACTCGCCGGAGATGAACGAGGTGCGATCCATCCGCCCGCGCGAGCTGCCCGTATGCGGGACCTGCTCGCACGTGGGCACCTGCACGCGCTGTCCCGGCCTGGCCTACATGGAAGGCAATATGCGCGGTCCCTCGACGCAAGACTGCGAAAAATCCTTCGCGCGCACCGGCATTCCGTCGGCGAATATGCATTTGAAGGCGGCCCGTGCCAACCTGGTCCAGATCCGAGCGGCAATGTCGCAAAGTGTACTGGTGAATTGACCCCCGCCGCACAAATTCTGTTGGACTGCGCGCGCGCGGGCGTCCACTCGCTGCAGGTCAATCCATCGGAAGGGTCGGATTGGCCTGCGATCAAGCGGCTGGCCTCGCGCCACGGTATCGCGCCATTGTTGGTTCGCGCGCTGCCGGAGCCGTACGCAATACAGTTTCGCGACGCAGAGCTCGCCCGCACCAAGTGGAGCTTACGGCTGACCGGGGAATTGTTGCGTCTGCTCGATCTGTTGGAGCGCCATGCAATCCCGTCGCTGCCGTTCAAAGGTCCGGCACTGGCGTTTGCGCTGTATGGCGACGTGGCCATGCGCGAATCCTGCGATCTGGATGTTCTAGTCCCGGGCGAATATTTGCCCGATGTCAAACGCGCCATGCTGGCGGCTGGCTATACCACCGATCTGCCGCTCGATGCCGCCCAGGAAGCGGCCTATCTCCGCGCGCGCTACGAGCTGCACTTCACCTCGCCGGATGGCGCCATCCCCGTCGAAATCCACCAGGCGTTCCTCGCGCCGTCCTACTGCCTGCCATTCGATTACGATGCGCTTTGGCAGCGGCTGGAGCGGCAGTCCCTGTGCGGCCGCGAGGTACGCGCGTTGGGCGCGGGCGATCTGCTGCTAATGCTTTGCGCGCACGGCGCCAAACACTCTTGGACGGAGCTGAGCGCAGTGTGCGACATCGCCCGGTTGCTGGTGGTTGACGGAGATCGGATTTCATGGCGCGCGATGCTGGCCGAGGCGCGCGCGATGGGCGCCGGCCGGATCCTGCTAATGGGGTTGTCTCTGGCTGCCGACCTGCTGCAAGCGCCGGTACCCGCCGATGTGCTGGCTCAGGCGCCCGCGGACCGGGCCTTGGTCCGGCTGGTGGAGCAAGTTCGCGCGGCGATGTTCCAGGAACCTGAAAGCCAAGGCGGGCTGCGGTTTTTTCTGCGTACTCGCGAACGCTTCCGCGATAAGCTGGCGTGCTGTGCGCGCTTGGCATTGATGCCGAACGAAGAGGATTATGCATGGCTGACACTGCCTGCCATGTTCTCTGCGTTGTATTATCCGCTGCATGCGTTCCGCGTGGCGGGGAAGTTTAGCTTCGCTTATTTATCCAAGTAAGACGAAAAGTAGGACGAATGTAATCGGAGTATAACATTTGTCTGACTGTATTCGCGCCAGATTAATCTTCCCGCCTATTGATTCTTAGCGTGAGACACAGTAACATCAACTGATACTCCTTAGTAAGGCTGCTTGAAGGAAAGGACAAAAAAGTGCAATCCCTATTTGACGACGTTGCTCGGATCCTGGCAAAGCCCGCACCGCGGCGCCAGGCACTCAAACTTGCGGCCGGAGTATTTGCCGGGGGCATTCTCGGCGCCCTGGGAGTGAAGCAGGCTGCCGCGCTAACGTGTCTACCGGGAAAGACGGCTTGCGGTAACCACGGGCTTTGCTGCCCGGATACCGGGAAGTGCTGCATCACGGCCGCTAGGGGCGCTTACTGCATTGCCAACCCAAAAGACATATGTTGCGGCACCACGGCTTGCGGGCCAAGAGAGGTCTGCTGCGCCGGTACTTGTTGCGTTCCCGGTGTAAAGTGCGTGAACGGCCGGTGCGCGTCGTCGAGCGCGACCTAGCCATTGCGTTGCGGCGCCTGCCCTTAGCCGGCGCGCACAGCGTATAGATGCGCGCCGGTTTCGTCGTATAATCATTGCATCCCTCAGCGATTCTGTCTCGCTTCTCTCGCCGCAATCCTGGCGTACGCCGTCTATGAGGGCGGCGCTGCATCCTCCGGTTGGAACATCTGCCTGCTGGCGCTCGGCCTTGCTGGGGCCGTATTCTGGCTGCGCACGCCCGCGGAACCCGGTAGTACCGCCGCGCCGTGGCTGCTGCTATTCCCCTGCTACGTAGTTCTTCAACTCCTGCCCCTCCCGCTGTTCCTGCTTCGCCTGCTCTCCCCCACCCGCGCGAACGTTCTCGATAGCCTGGCGCGGCTCATACCGCCCGCCGGTTTCGCGCCCCTGTCCATTGCTCCGGCCATAACTGTCACTCATCTGCTGCGGATCGTTGCGTATGTACTCTTGTTTGTGCTGGTGCGCGATGTGACTCGCGGCCTGGCCGGACGCAGCCGCTTTCTCGCGGCGATGCCATTGGTAGCCATCGCCGCGGCCGAAGCCGGTTTAGGTCTTTTGCAGAGTGCGCGCGGCGCGGAGGTACAAGGCACCTATGTCAATAAGAATCATTTTGCGGGACTATTGGAGATGGCGGTGCCGCTGGCCGCCGCCTATGCCGCGGCTCTGTTTGCCCGTCGCGCACGGGCTAAAGCCGCGGCGATGCTATCGGTAGCCTTGCTAATCTTCGCCGGGCTGGTCTGTTCGCTGTCGAAGATGGGTTTCGCGGCGGGTCTGGCGGGATTGTTTGTTATGGGCGCACTGGCGATCGCGGGTAAGTTGCAAGGCGGCCGGAAATGGCTGGCAGTCGCCGGTCTGGGCGCGCTGGTTCTATTCGGCTTTGTATTTCTGCCCTCCGACGCGTTTGTCGCGAATTATGGAGGACTTACTTCCAAGGGTCCGGCCGCACTGGAGGGACGCGGGCCCATCTGGCGCGAGACCCTGCATTTGATCGCGGCCTATCCCGCCTTCGGCTGCGGCTTGGGGAACTATGAAACAGCCTTCTTGAGATACCAGACCAGCGTGGTTGACCGAGTCTTTACATATGCTCACAACGACTATCTGCAGGTTGCCTCCGAACTCGGGGCGGCCGGTTTTCTGATCGCGGCGGCGTTGTTGCTGCCGGTCTTCGCCAGACCCTTTCGCGCGGCTACGCAAGGCCCGGATCCCACCACCCGTTTTCTCGGACTCGGTTGCGCGGGCGCTATCGCGGCGATCGTTCTGCACTCTTTAACCGACTTCAATATGTATGTGCCGGCCAATGCTTTGGCGCTAGCATGGATTTGCGGCATCGGGGCCAGCCTGCCATTGGGCTTCGAAAAACCGGCTGCGGGCTACCCTAGGGCGTGGCTCGGGAGATTCGCGATCGGAATGGCCTTTCTCCTGATTGCATACGCGCCGGTGCGGATGCTGTTCGACTCCCAATTCCGCAGCGACGCGCGGGCCGAGCGCCTGTTTTGCCGCTTCGGCATTTGCGACACGGATGCCGTGGTAACCGCCGAAACGCTCGCCTACGGCGGGCATGCTGCCGCCGTACCGCCGGCCGAGTTGTTCAGAGCGCTGCGCAGAGATCCGAACGCGCCCGCGCGCTGGTGCGATACCGGCGAAGCCATGCTGCGCGCCGGCCGCGACGCGGATGCCGATTATTGTTTCTCGCAGGCTCAGGCGTTGGGTCCGCATATTCCTCCAATCCTGATGCAGGCCGCCGATTTTTACTACGAGACGCACCGCACGGACCTGGCCTTACAGCGGATGGCGCGCGTTTTGGCCGACACCGATGCTTACGACGCTATTATCTTCGGTTGGTGCGCGGGGAAGAATCTGCCGGTCAGCGCAGTCTTGGCGCATGGCTTGCCGCCCGGCCCGCGCGCGGCCGACGCCTATATGCGGGACTTGATTGCGGGCGACCGGCCGGAAACGAAAGAGGCCTGGATGTGGATTACCGAACGCGGCTTGGGCAACGGCCGCTTGGCCCGTGAATATCTGCAATACCTGTTCGGAAAGCGCGATTATCAAGCCGCCGCCTACGCCTGGGCCGCTTATCTAGGTCCGGCGCGGAATGGCTACCTGGTATCCAACTGGATGTTTAACGGCGATTTCGAACGCGAGCTTTCGGATTCGCCCTTCGATTGGCACATCAACGCGCGGGACGGAGTCGCGGCCACCGAAGATACGCAGGCGGCGCACACCGGATCGCGTTCTCTGCGAATCCACTTTGAGGGCAAGGATAATCTGGACTTCAGCGACGTCGGACAGGTGGCGTTCGTTAAGCCCGGGCGTTATCGGTTCGAGGCGTACGAGCGGACCGCCGGGATTACTACCGATCGGGGCGTAGGGTTTCACATCTACGACCGCGAGTCCAGCGCGCGCTTGGACGTCAGGACCGAGGAACTGACGGGTACGCACGGCTGGACCCGGCTCGACAGGATTGTGAACGTGCCGACTGGCACCCGATTGTTGTCGATCGAGGTGAGCCGGCAGCGCTCCCTGAAATTCGATAATCGGATCGGCGGGACGGTTTGGATCGACAGTGTCGAACTTTCACCGCTCGCTAACACGCGATGACTCAGTGTGCGACCCAGTATTGGGCGATGGCGGCCTTGTACGCGGTCCCCGTGCTTGACACCTGTCCCAGTCCCACAGCCGTCTCAACCACGGTGGAGATGGCGCTCAGGATGGAAAGATCGCAGACCTGGTTCTCCGAGCCCGTTGCGGGGTAGATCGGCAGGCAAGGGAGAGCCGCATACGGCTCGTAGGCATAGAATTCCCCATCGTTAAACGCCGACAGGTATTCGAGCGATTGTTGGTTAGCCAGCTCAAAGATGATGGGAATGTACTGCTGGTCGAGGGGCGCCCAGAAGGCAAAGTTATCGCGTGTGTCTACATCTAAATCGCTTTCGCCTGCGATCAGCGATTTGTGAGGCCAGAATTCCGCGATACTGGGGAACTTCCCGGCAGCCTTTACCGAAGCGATCATTTGCAGGGAGACACTCAGCTCGCTGGCCAAGCCCGAGGAACCTTGTCCAGTCAGAAAGTAGACGTGGTTATCGATACCGTCGAGGCCGGTGATTCCCAGGAGGCCCGTACCGGCGCCCGGTGTACCTAGATAATCCTGCCAGTCGGTCTGCCACGCTCCCATGCCCGAGCCTATCTTGATACTGGTATGCAGGCCCGCTATGCCTGCGGAATTCAAATTGGTCGCAAAGAGCTGTATCATGGCTACGTCCGTGGCGGCGGTGTTCAGCTCCGGACGGTAGTCGTCGCGGGCATCCGTATCGGGTTCCGATTGCACAATCAGATAGTCGGGCTGCACGTATTTCGCGGTCGTCACCGTGTTGGCGCTACGGCGCTGCTCGTAAGTCGCGAGGCTTAGCGATTGATAATATCCCGTGGGATCCAAATTTGTCCCCGGATTATCTACCGTCAGCAGCGGGTTCGCCTCGATGATCAACTTCATCGGCGTGCCGTTGACATCCTTGCGGCCGTGGATGTCCTTGGCTATTGACGTGTAGAAGCTCAGGTAATTCTGGACGGTTTGCTGCGCCTGGGAGGACGTCTGCCCAATGAACTCCCAGAAGTACGGGTCGAAAATTGGAAAACCCAAAGTCACCATTACCGCATTCAAGCCCACGGACTGGGCGGCATTCAGCGCCTGGTCCACTGTCGTCAGGCTTGTAAAGTTGGTGCGCAGGCCGCTGTTATCGTTGGCGCAAGTGAGGGAAAGGGAATAATTCACCGGGTATTTGGCTCCCGTCGATTGCGCGTTGATCAAGGCGAAATCCGTAGCCATGTTGCTCTGCAAGCCCTGATAGAGCGAGTAGTAGGCGGCAGGCACGTTCGTGGGCGCCTGCGTATAAGTGGTGACCGCGATCTGCGGGGCCTCGGCGGAGGTGTTCCGGCTGCTGTCGAAGGCGGTAACCGTATAGGTGTGATACGAGGCGGTTGCCAGGCCGCTGTCCTGGTAGGAAGTCAGGCCTGTCACCGCGATCTGCTCGTTATCGCGATAGACCGTATAGCCGGCAATATAGCCGGCCGTGTCGCCCGCGCTGTACCAGTTGAAGCTAACCGTGCCCAGGCCAGTGCCCACCGCAGTAAGATCCTGCGGCACATTCGGAGGAGTAGTGTTCGGGGGCGGAATGGTTCCGCCCTTCCCATAAACGCCATAATTGACGGCCACCGTGACGCTATTGGTGGCAGGTGGGGAAGAGCCGTTGTCGCCGAGAGTGACGGTGCACTGATAGGAACCGCCGGAGGCCGGCACCTTTGCGGAAACCGTCACTAGAGTCGCGTTCTGGCTCGCTATAGTGCCTTGGCTGGGGCTGACTGTGCAATATGCGGCTCCAGTGCCGGAAAGACTGGCCCGCCATTTCAAAGTACTGCCGGTGACGGTGTTGTTCACGACTATAACCTGGGGAGCCGGGGCATCCCCATCCACCGCCGTATACATATAGATGTTGCTCGGAGATGCGTTGAACGCAGGGGCTGGGGTAGAGGCATGCACGCTCTGTACCAAGAGCGCAGCCAGGCAAAGAGCTTGGGTAAGTATTCGCATAATGATTATGAAGTAGGATTTAGAAGTTAGTTTCTCGTTGTATTTGAATTGGACATAGAAAGCCATCCTGCGTACGGAATGGCCGGAGCTATGGCCGTGAATGAAGACGCGCAAACCTGACACACTTGCAGTCATTGGTACGTGCGTATTGGTGTTGCCGATTCTTATCGGTCAGCGCCGAAAGGCGCAGCCGGCCCTATTAGGCGATCCACGGGTAAAGATTTGGATAGCCCAAATGGATAGCCAACCGCTAGAAAAACAGTGTTTGAATGGACGGTCCACGATTTGCAGGTTCCGGGCCAGAACACAGCCCGCTGAAAACAAAGGCCCATACCTCCGCGACACACACGCAATGTGATCGAATTTACACAGTGGACCCCTGCCGAACAGAACTGCCCGTGTAAATCGTACACTATCGCACAAAGCTAGCCTGCCCCGCTACGATCCCTCGTCACACTTATCGCTTATGACTACTGGACGATGGCGCCCTTTTGCGGGTTACACCCGCAGCTATTGCACGGTACTGATAGCAGCCAGCACAGCGGCCACGTTTGCGCCGATATCCAGTCCGTCAGTGCCCGCGGCAAGGTAAGGGCTGGCGGGCCCTAACGCCAAGCCAGGCAGATCGGTGGCCGCATTGCCACCCGCAAAATCCACAAAGCCTACCAGCGCCCAGTCGAGCGGCCAGCACTGCGCGAGGGGGTAATTGTTGTTCTGGCAGTTGGGCTGCCCCGAAACGGGAGTCGAATTTGCGCTCAGCGATGTGATGCCCGCGGGATACAGCGGTGTGTAGATGACGTCCCAGACATTGGGATACTGCCAGTAGTCGCCCACGAACACCTGGCCGCCAAACGTCGGAGTGGGAAGCATTGCAATGGCGCCGCCGGGGCTGCCGCCGTCGTTGAACGGACTCCCGAACTGGAAATTATTCGTGAGCTGCAAGTTTAGATCGGTGCTGGGTTGGGCGTCGGTGAAGTTCAGGCCATTTTGGTACAGCGACGGTGCGTTCACAATGGTGTTGTGGTCCATGATGAAGCCGTTGGTGTTTTGTACCTGGAACGAAAGGCCGGAAGCGCAATTCGCGCCCGTCGAGGGAACGCAAGTCGTGCCGCCATAGGTGTCGCCGTTGATGTCCACGGCCACGTTGTTCTGAAACAGGAATCTTTGTCCGGTCTGAATGGTGCATGCCGGCTGCCCGCTCCCTCCACAGTTTGGCGATGTCACCGGCGCGCCGTTTCCGGCGACAGCGCCGACTTGCGGTCCATGCTCGAATAAGTTGTTTGTATAGGTGAGATCCTGACAAATGTAGAGGCCGGGATAGAAGCAGTTGGAGATCAAAAACTCAGCCTGGGCGCCAGCGTACGTAGTGTCGAAAACATTCGAGTCGTACAAAATCCGTTGACCGTGCTTGACCTCGCTCTGATTCTTGACGTCGTAGCACTGGGACAGCGACGGATTGCAGCCGGCCGGCAAGGTCTGCCACGCCATTAGCTTGTGGAAATGGTTGAGCCGCACGGTGAAGTCGCTCGGCGCCGGGCATGTGGTTATGCCTATGTCGCCATTCTCAAATCCACTCGCTCCCGTTCCCGCGGTGGCGATCGTGCACTCCGTATTGAACATCAGGTTCTCGCCGGTAGCCTCCAGGTAATTTCCCGCAATGAGCCCCGGGCCCGTACTGTTGTTCACGTTGATCGCTTGGGTGTCCTGGCCCGCGCTGACAATCCCCCAGACACTGGAGAACATCACGGCGCCGTTCACGGCGTTGAGGTCGATGCCGCGGGCCACGTAGTTGCACCGCGATGCGACGGAATCCGCCGGACACGGCGCAGGGTGCACCAGGATCCGGTCGAACGTAATGTTCTGCGGCAGCGCCGCGACGGTGGTGGTGTTCTCACCCATGGCGACGATGGGGTAGATGAACGTAGCCGTGGGCGAAAGTGTCACTTCAATCCCGGAGAAATACCAGTTTGCGGCCCCGTCGCTGATGAATAGTGGAGAATTGGTATCGGTGCTCTCAAGCGTGGGAACATAGCTCGTGCCGGCCAGTGCTTGCGATGCAACGGTCCACTGCGGTAGTACGGGTATGGTCTGGCCGACTGTCGCACTGGAACATGGCGGACCGGAGGTTGGCGTACAGGCCACCGTCGCGTTAATGGCCGAATTCTCCACCAGCACCGGGCTGTCGGCCGGACACGCCAGGCCGGGAACCACAAAGCCGCCCTGGTACGTCACGCCGGCTTGCACTTGTATCCATTGCCCGCATTGCGCGGTTGTCAGAGCGTTTTGCAGCGCGGCAGCCGTATTCACCACGACTGGCGCGCCGCGGGGGGCCGGATACGCCGGAACTGTGCAACTCTGTGGCAATGCGGGCAGAGTGACCGATGGCGGAAGTGGCGGCAGCCCCGTCGCAGACTGCTGGCACAGCGCGGGTATGATCGGCGGCGGTCCGGCCGAAACCACGGAAAACGAATTTGTGGCGCCATTGATGGCGCCTAAACTGGCGCCGATGGCGGTCGCGCCCGTACCGATAGCCGTAGCCAGACCGGAGCTGTTGATGGTGGTCACCGCGGGGCTGAAGGATATCCACGCGGCGGAGGATGTCAAGTCCTGCGTCGAGCCGTCGGAATAGGTCCCCGTCGCGTAAAACTGCAGCGAACTTCCCATCGCGAGGGTCGGCGTAAGAGGGGAAACGGCGAGACTTACAAGCGTGGGCGGAAGGGCCACGGCGAGAGTTGTAGAACTTGATATTGCGCCTAGAATGGCCGTTACGGTGGCCTGTCCAGCAGTTAACGCCTGCGCCAGCCCTCCGGGAGCGATCGTCGCGGTAGCAGCGGGTGCGGCGGACCACGTCACTTGGTTGGTGAGATCCTGGGTCGAGCCATCCGAGTAAGTGCCGGTCGCGGCAAACTGCTGCGTTGAACCGGTGGTTAGACTTGCACCGGACGGAGAGATTCCGATCGCGGTCAGCACGGGCGTGATGGTTAGGGCGGCGGCGCCGGTGGCCGAGGCGAAGGATGCGAAGATCATGGTCGATCCGGTCTGCATCGCTTGGGCGAGGCCCGGGCTGCCGGGCGCATTGCCAACGGCGGCAGCGGTGGATGGGTTGGCGCTCCAGGCCGCCGTGTTGGTGAGGTCCTGCGAGCTGCCGTCGGAGTAGGCGCCGGTGGCTGTGAATTGTTGAGTGCTGCCTATTCCAACAGTGGCGGACGATGGCGAGACTGTGATGCTGATCAGGAGCGGGACAACCGAGAGTTCGGCCGTCGCCGAGATCGATCCGGAAGCCGCTGTAATTGTTGCCGGTCCTGTGGCTAGCGCCTGCGCGAGACCCTGGCTACCGGGGCTATTGGCAAAGCTCGCAGCCGTGCTGGGGTCGGCGCTCCAAGTTACAGTGGCCGTGAGGTCCTGTGTGCTGCCATCCGAGTATGTGCCGGTGGCGGTAAATTGTTGCGACGAGCCGGCGAAGACCGTGGCGCTAAGTGGGCTTACCGCGATACTTGTGAGTTGCGGAGGCGCGGGGTTGATGGTAAGCGCAGTGGAGCCGGCGATGGCGCCGGATGCCGCCTTAACGGTTGCCTGCCCCGCGGCCAAGCCCTGTGCGAGCCCCTGGCTGCCCGCCGCATTGCCGATCAAGGCTTCGCCGGCGGGGCTGGCGCTCCAAGCGGCCGTAGTGGTGAGATCCTGCGTACTGCCATCCGTGTAGGTCCCCGTGGCGGTGAATTGCTGGCTGCCCCCGGCGGTAATCGTGGGATTGGCGGGCGTAACTGCTATGGCAACCAACTGCGCCGCAGTCACCGTCAACTGGCCCGATCCGGAGACTGCGCCGGACGCGGCGGCGATCGTGGCTTGCCCCTGCGCGACGCCCAGCGCGAGTCCGTCGTTACCGGGGGAGTTGCCGACAGTGCCTGTGGCGGACGAGGTAGAGCTCCAGGCGGCTGAAGCGGTCAGATCCTGCGTGGAGCCGTCGCCGTAAGTTCCTGTGGCAGTGAATTGCTGCGTATTACCCGCCACGATGGTCGCACTCTGGGGATTGACGCTGATCGAAATCAGATTCGGCGCGGCAACCGTGAACAATGTCGAGCCGGCGACAGGGCCAAGGGCCGCGGTGACCGTGTTTTGTCCTGCGGCCAGCCCGTACCCGAACCCCTGGGAGCCTGGGTCGTTACTCACTAACAGCGAGCTGGAGTTTGCCGCCGACCACGCCACGGACTGCGTAAGTGTGTGCGTACTCTTGTCTTTATAAGTGCCCGTGGCAGTGAATTGAAATGCGGCGCCGTCGGCCACCGTGCTGTTAGCGGGCGTGATGGCGATGGAAACCAGCGCGGCTGTGTCGACCGTCAGTATTGTTCTTCCCGAAACCGACGGCAAGTAGGACGCCATAATGGTGACGCTTCCAGGAGCCAGCGCGCTCGCCAAACCCTCCGATTGCAAAGTGTTCGCAACCGTCGCGAGGTCGGCGGCCGACGACGTCCAATGCACTAACAAACTCACGTCCTGGGAAGAACCGTCTGTGAAGGCGCCCGTGGCGGTGAAAAGTTGAGAGGCGGCCACCGGGAGAGCAGTCCTATTTGGCGCGACGGAGATGCTCCGGACATGCGCAAAATTAACCTTTGCGGCCGCGGTCGCGGTAAATCCGGCGAAACTCGCCGAAATTACACCGGATCCCGTCTGACTGGGGCTGCTGCTGATGCGGCCGATGGCGCTTACGGTAGCAATGTTCGTCGCCGAGTAGGACCAGGATGCCAGGTTTGTAAGGCTGCGTGTGCTACCGTCCGAGTAAGTGCCGGTGGCTTGCAATTGAAGAATAGTACCTATCGCCATCGAGACGCTGGGGGGCGAGATGGCGATCGATTGGAGCATCACTCCCGTAACCGTGAGAGGCGCCGACGAGCTCACCGAACCCAGCGCAGCCGTAACCAGGACCGTCCCCGCGCCCAGAGTGCTCACCATACCGGTGGCGCCCACGGAGGCCACGGCAGGCGCCGAGGACGTCCATGCGACCTGATTCGTGAGCACCAGTTGCGTGCCGTCGGAATAGGAACCAACCGCGTTAAACTGTTGGGCGTATCCCTGCGGCAAGGAGGCGTAGATCGTGTCCACAGCCAAGGAGACCAACGTCGCGGTCGTGACGTTGACGTTGACGCTGGCGGCGACGGGCACGGCTGTGGAGGATGTTGCGGTTATCTGCGCGCTTCCCGCCGCCATACCGGTGGCCAGCCCGGAATTGCCGACGGTCAACTTGGTCGTATCCGACGTGGTCCAGGTTACCGATGCGCTGATGTCCTGCACGCTGCCATCGCTGTAAGATCCCAGCGCATGAAACTGCCGTCCGGCGCCGATGGGGATGGAAGCCGTCTGAGGAGCGATCGCTATCGAGACCAGCGCGTAGGCTTGGCCGCTCAGATTCACTAGCAATGGGATGAGCTGGCCGGTATAGTTGACCGTCATGTTTCCCGAACGCAATCCGGCGGCGGTCGGAGCGAATGTCACGCTTGCCTGGCAACTCGCGCCGGCTTTGAGCGTCGAGTTGCAGGTGGTCTTTTCCGAGAAATCTCCGAAAGCGGATATGGAGAGGCCGGAAACGCTATTGGCGCTATTGTTTGTCACGTTTAGTGTGACTGGCGCACTGATTAACCCTACCTGGTAAGTGGGAAACTGAAGCTGAGATTGCGAAACTGTGACCGCATTAGTTGTTTGGCCGAGAACCTGTACCGCGGTCAGAAGTAGTAGCGCCGGAGTCATCCGGCCGTATCTAGCGCTAATCATCGAGTAGCTCCTAAGAAAGATATAAGTTGCAATCGATCTCAGCGCTTACGGTAGTCGCCGATTGCTTATATTTGGGCATTTTAAGCCATAACTCGGCGGATAGCTCCAAAATAAACAAATGGATATCGTTCGAATGCTGTCTTTGGTAAACAGCTCGCGCGGAAGCGAACGGGGTCTCGATGGTCTTATGCCAGGGCGGGGTTGCCTGGCTGGCTAGCGCGGTTCCAGGGTTACTGTTTCGATGTGTCCGCTGAACGCGAAGGGACTCGTATATTCCGGACTCACCGGCGATCCCAGATCGGAACCGATGTCCAAAGTCTCGCTGTAAATGCCGAGAAAATTGGCGATGGCCGCCTCGCTGGCGGGCTTTTCGAATCCCAATCCCGTGGGCCAGTGATCGAACGGGCCGGCCGATTCGACTCCCAGACCGGCGTGTTATGCCATTTGCCGAACGCCGCGGTGCTGTAACCGTTCAGCTTCAGAACTTCGGCGATGGAAGCGGCACTGCGCGGCCAGATGGAGTTGTAGCCCGGGTAGCCCGCGGCGAACTCGACTACCGTGCCGAAGCCGATTTCATGATCGTTGCGGTCGGAGAGCAGCACCGCGTCGCGTCGGCGAACAAGAGCGAGTTTACGTGAAACCGGTTATAGCGCAGGCCGCTCTGCGCCAATTCGTTCAGAAACGGTGTGGCTACCGGACCGCCAAACGTGGAGGTGGCGCCGAAGCCCACATCGTCGAGCAGGATCAGGATCACGTTGGGCGCGCCTTTGGGAACTGCTGGGCGCTGGGCCAGTCGGGCGTCGATTTGTCGCGGCCGGGATCGATTTTTCCCTTGAAGGGTGCGTCGGGCCGCGGCAGCGCGTCCGCCGCCCAGATGATGGCGGCGAGCCAAAGCAGCCCGCCGATTACTGCGCTCATCCTGCGGATCTTCGTCATCGTACTACCTCCAGACCTTTGCCGGCTGAAAGCCGGCTGCGGGCAGAATTGCCCGCCCTCCGATCTTTATTCGACATCCACTTTCACAGTGTCGATCTTACCCGTAAATGCGAACGGGCTGGCGTAGCTGGCGCTCACCGGAGTGCCGAGGTCGGAGCCAACGTCGAACGTCTCGTAGTAATAGCCGCCGAAAACTGTAATGGGCGCGTCACCTGCGGGCTCGCCATTGATCGAAAGGTGGGCGGTGCCGGGCCCCGCCGGGCGCGTTTGGATCCCCTGACCAACGCCTCCGGTGACGGGCTCTTTGTTGGGGGAGTTATCCGGCAGGAAATCGACGACGATGTGAGCCTTACCCGTTTCCAGCGGCTTGCTGGATACGATCATGCCGCTGCGGTTGCCGAATGCGTTTACCTCGTAGACGACGTGGCTATCCTTCACGTAGAGCGTGAACCCGCCATAACGTCCGCCCTGCGCCAGGATCACGCCTTCCGCGCCGCCGGCTGGGATGTCCAGGTCGGCCGTAATGCGATGGGCATGCCCTGCGATGCGCGGCGCCGAGGTGGTTGGAATGCGCTGCACGCCTGCATGGTACACGAAAGATGTTTGGGCGCCTCCGGGCGCGGGCACCGGAGCTCTGCGGGGCACCAGCGGATACACGTTGTTGCGGCGTGCTTCGCTATCGAAGAGCTGCTGCAGCTCTTTCAGCTTCTCTGGATTTTGCGCGGCCAGATCGTGCGCCTGACTGTAATCCTCGTTCAGATTGTATAGTTCCCACGGATTATTTTCGGG
>JBEKTJ010000033.1:0-42027 GCA_049516155.1 Bryobacteraceae bacterium | reverse complement strand
TCAAGCCAAACAAAGAGCGGGTCCATTGCCCTGTTCGGTTCAACCGCTAAACCAGCGCGGCGCGCCAAAGCCTCAAAGAGCACCTGTATCGTACCAGTGCTACCAAGCACCTGCCAATGGTCAGGCTCGCCACTTTTTACGATGTAGTCAACGCGGACGAAATAGCCCCACTCGTCCAGTTTGAGGAACTCTTTGCCGAGATTCTTCCAAAAGTCCGCATCGGCCATTCAGCCGATTCTAGCTGGAAACGATCACGGTTACTCGGCTTGCTTGCGCGGTCTGCCCCCGGCGTGCGTCTTGCGGGCAGCGGCCATCAAGCGGTAGTGTTCCGCGCCGTGGCGCTTGGCTGTAGTGCTTCCGCCCTTGTGTCCCAATATCGCTGCGGGGGCCGTGCGGGTTTGCTTCAGAACGTCTTCCACGAGCGCGAGCGCCGCCTTCGTCAATTCCAGGCATCGCGGCGTGCGGTTCTGGGGCATCGGCTGAGGACTGGTGGAAACGAGAAGGTCGATTTCGGTGAGGATGTTTTTTAGGGCTTGCAAGCTTGTTCGGTCAACTGGCATACTTCCATGTTGAATCAGTGCGAAACGAAAAGCAAGCGATAGCTGTTTTGGCTTCAACGCACTTTTCAGGCACTACCGGACGCTGTCCATCGACTGCGCCTGATAGAATTAAGATAAGGGACGGCCTGCGCGTGAACACACCACTGATCGATTCGTTCGGGCGCATCCACACCAGCCTGCGCATCAGCGTCACTGATCGCTGCAACGTGCGCTGCTTTTATTGCATGCCGGAAGAGGGCGTGAAGTTCGTCCCGCGCGATGAGATCCTAAGTTTCGAAGAGATCGAACGCTTTGTGCGCATTGCGGTAGGGCTGGGGATCGATAAGTTGCGCGTGACCGGCGGCGAGCCTCTGGTGCGGCGGGATCTGCCTGTGCTCATCCGGCGGCTGGCGGCGATTCCGGGCATCCGAGATCTGGCGCTGACCACTAATGGGGTACAACTGGCGGAACTCGCCGAGCCGCTGTATGAAGCGGGTTTGCGGCGGCTCAACGTGCATCTGGATACGCTCGACCGCCGGCGCTTCCACCAGATCTCGCGCCGCGACGAGTTGGACCAGGTGCTGGAAGGTATCGCCGTAGCGAAGCGGCTAGGTTTCGGACCCATCAAATTGAATGCCGTAGCGGTGAAGAATCTGGTGGAGCCGGATATCGTTCCGCTGGCGCGCTTCGGCCGCGAGCACGGATTCGAAGTGCGCTTCATCGAGTTCATGCCGCTTGACGCCCAGGATCTGTGGGATCGCGGCAAGTTGCTGACGGCCGGCGATATCATCGACACGCTCTCGCGGGAAATCGCGCCGTTGGTTCCTATCCCGGACGCCGACCCGCGCGCGCCGGCCCTTCAATACCGGTTCGCGGACGACATAGGGACGGTGGGATTCATCGCCTCTGTGAGCCGCCCGTTCTGTATGAATTGCAATCGCCTGCGGCTGACTGCGGATGGCAAGCTGCGGTATTGCCTGTTCGCGATTGAGGAAGACGACGTCAAGGGGATGCTGCGCGGCGGAGCGGCCGATGCGGATATCGTGGCGCTGATTCGCCGCAATGTGGCCGGCAAGTGGGAGGGGCACGAGATCAATACGTCGCGCTTCGTGGCGCCGCCGCGGCCCATGTACGCGATTGGCGGATAGCCGTCATCGGCGAGAGCGCAGCATCGGTGGGGTACTTCACTCCCTACTTGCCGTGGAATAAACCTCGACATTGCTGGGCATGGCGGCGGTCAAGCGGGAAGATAACGGAGCCGGTGTGCTGTGGTCAAACAGGATGTGCATGGAGCGTAGGCGCCGCCTCAAAAAGGAATCGGGGCGGTGAGACACCGGGCTGCAAAGTCCAGAACCGCGATTACCCTCCTTGCATCCTAAACCGTTTTACTAAGGCTCGGAAAACGTGGCGAACCCGGCCAAACGGCGCTGCGCTATTGCCAAATTCGTAGTTCGCACCTGCTCTACCAAGTCGTACTTCGGCCGATCCGCCACATCCACCAGCCCGAATGCGTAGTCCTCACCCTCGACCAATTCCGGATTGCTTTCACCCGGAAAGCCGCGGCCCGATACCGGCTCATCGCGATATTCGAACCACGCGACGCCCACACACCAAGGGTTGCGCGCGGCCGCCTCCAGTGTGGTCTGATACTGTGCGCCCGCATCGGCATCGTCCGTGGCGCTCGCATCCGGATATACCCGATAGCCGCGCGACAGATTGTAACTTGGCGGAAACGAGAATTCGCCCAGAAAGATCGGCTTGCCCGTGGACTTAACCAGATCCCGCAGCGGGGTATCTTCGAACGCCGGCGCATAACGGTCATAGCCCATCACATCCACATGCGCGGCCATCAGGCGCCAGTCGGATGCATTCACCCACCAGCCGGGGACGATCCAAGAGCCGAAATATAAATGATTCGGGTCGATGCTCTTCACCGTTTGATAAAGGAATCCGTAATACCGGTCCGCGTAAAACTGGCGGAGCGTCTCGATATCCGCGGCGGGCGGCTTGGGCGACGCGCCGGCGCCCCACGCGGCAGCCATGGCGGCGGCATTGCCGCCGTAGATTGCGTGCAGCGCGTGATCCACCAGCGCATGTTTCGCCGGCGTGGCGGCGCCCATAGCGAGAATGCCCGCGACCTCGTCCGCAGTGACGATCTGTTTGTATTCGCTGCCATAGGACCAGCCCAGTATCGAAGGATCGTTCACACGGGCTTGCATCTGCTGCCGCAAAGAGGCTCGCAATAGTTCCTGCACATGGGGATCGAAGATGTCCGCATGGCGGGTCAGCAGGGGCACATTATAGGCTTCCAGCACCGGCAACATGGGCAACGCGCCGGCATCGCCCGCCCATTTGCCGAAGCCGGAGAATCCCCAAGCGTGTAGGCGGCGTGCCGTGAGGTTCGCGGCGGTGGTCCGCCACGCCTCGCTGCCATACTTGCGGATCATGTTCCAGGTGTCGAAGGAGACGCTGGCGATGCCCGTATTTCCCCAGTCGCCGGAACTCCACGCCGAGTTGTACGGCACGGTCTTCGGCGGCAGCGCGGTGAACTCCCACTCGCGGCCGGTGGTGGGAGTGTTGTTGCCGGTGGTCAACGGCCCGGTGTCGAGGCCAATGTAGAAGCACGGATTGCCGGCCGGCGAGATCAGCCACCACACGTTCTCGTGCCGCACTACATGGAAGAAGCCCGTCGCCGTATCCCGCCAAGCCGCGTTTAGGATGCCGCCCCAAACGTCGTAGCTCGTGGGCGCCGCCCAAGCTGCCAGCCTGGTCTGCTCTTCGGCGGCGGCGGATCGCAGATCGGAGTCCGTCCGAATCTTCCCAGGGAAGTTCGCATGGAGGCTTTGGCCGTAGGCATCCACATACGGAGCATAGCTCTTGGGATCCGCGGATGCGGCGGTAATGCGGAATACGGCAGTGACCGTCAACGACGCGCCAGCCGCATAGTGGAATGGCGCGTTCCTGGAAATGGAGGCTGGCGCCAGCAGGATCAGCGGCACTGGACGCGCCACTGTTATGAACGCTTCCGAAACGGACGCGCCGTCGCTGGACGCCGCTTCGAGTGAGCTTTGCGTGAGCTGATAGTTGCAGGCGCCCGCAGCCCACGATGGCACGGAATCCGCCAATAGTTGCCGCTCCGGCAGCCCTGCGAATCTACTGGAGATGTGACCGAGCCGCCGCCCGTCCAGATACAACTCGAAGTGCGAGGGTGCGATCACCGCCTTCGCTGTATAGTCGCGATCTAGTTTCCACTTGGGCTTGGCGACTATGAACCGCCACTGGGAGCCATTGGCCACTCCCACGGTGACGATCATAGTCTTCAGTTTGCAATACCTGGCCGATCCGGTGGAGGTGTTCTCTAGGCCCATGTAGAAGCCGGTTCTGGCCGCCCAATTGGATTGGTCCGCCAGCGTGAAGCGGCAATCGGCCGCCAGCGCCGCGAGGGGCAAGATCATAGCCGCGGGCAAGATGCGCGGCGCCATCTCTACTGAACCGCCATGGTCACTTGATTCGCGACGGCGCCGCCTACGCTGAGGGCCACCGGAACCGCGCCGCCCGTGGGCGCATTCGCCGGCACTTGCGCGTTCACTTGATACAGGCCCACCCACCCTGGCGCGAGCCCGGCAAACGAAACCACCGCCGGTACGCCACCGATGGCGACGGTCACGGTTTGGGTAGTCTCCGCCAGAGGGCTGGCCGGCGCGGGCGCTCCACTCGCGGGCCGGTTCGTGACCGGGCCGAGCCCCGTGGCGAAGATATTGATGTAATCCACGCCTCGTTTGGCTGGTTGGCCCGGGGCGGCCAGCGTCGTCGTGCCGTTGATCAAAATTGCGCCCTGACCGGAGCCGCTGCCATTTGCCGTATAAACACCGGGCGAGAACTGCGCGAGCGGCACACTGACGGTGTTGCCGCTCAGGTCGTCGGTGACAATGGCGAGTTGTGCCTGAGTTTGGCCCGCCAGTTCCCAGGGGACCTGCGCATCTACCTGGAGCGGCAATGCGTGTATCAGCGGCATGGGCACACTGCCCAGCGTGAGCGCGGTGGCGCCCAGCGCGATGGGTAGAGGCACGCCCGGCGCCGTCTGATTCGCGTCGGAAAGGCCCGTTCCGAAGATAGATACCAAACTTCCCGGAGCGACGGGCGTATTGGCGGCGAAGCTGGCGTTGTCGACGGTGCCACCGGTGTTCAGGCTGGGCGGCGCGAATGCCAGGCGCCGCTGTCCCATGGCCAGGTTGGTGGTGCGTACCAGGTTAACCAGGTCGTACTTGGGGCGGTCGGCGACATCCACCATGCCGAATGCGTAGTCCTCGCCCTCGATCAGGTCCAGGTCCGTCTCACCCAGGAAACCGCGGCCCGACACCGGCTCATCGCGATATTCAAACCAGGCCACGCCCACGCACCAGGGATTGCGGGCAGCCGCTTGGATGTTGGTCTGATACTGCGCGCCGGCATCGGCATCGTCAGTGGCGCTCACCGCGGGGTAAGCCTCGTAGCCGCGCAACAGACTATAAGTCGGCGGGAAAGAGTATTCGCCCAGAAAAATCGGCTTGGCGGTGGATTGCGCCAGACTCCGCAACAGGCTATCTTCGAATACCGGCGAGTAACGGTCGTAGCCAATCACATCCACATGCGCGGCCTGGAGTTGCCAGTCGGTCGCATTCACCCACCAGTTGGGGACGATCCAGAAGCCGAAGAACAGGTGATTCGGGTCGATGGTCTTGATCGTTTGATAGATGAATCCGTAATATTTATCGGCGTAATACTCGCGCAGCGTTTCGATATCGGCGGCCGGGGGCGTGGGCGACGCGTTGTACAGATCGGCGGCGCTCGATGCCGTCACACCCCACGCGGAGGCCATGGCGGCGACGTTATTGCCGTAGATCGCGCTGAGCGCATCGTTCACCAGAGCTTGTTTCGCAGGCACCGTGCCGACCATGGCGAGGATGCTGGTGACTTCAGCCGGCGTGATAATCTCGTCGTATTCGTTCCCAAACGACCAGCCCAGGACTTGCGAAGCGTTTACGCTGGCGCCGATCTGCTGTTGCAAGGAAGCCTGGAATAGCGCCTGTACGCTGGGATCGAAGACATCCGCGTGCAGCACCAGGATGGGAACGTTGTACGGCTCCAGCACCGGTAGGATCGGCAAGGCGCCAGTGGTGTTGGCCCATTTACCGAAGCCCGAAAATCCCCATGCCTGCATGCGCTGGACGGTCAGGTTGGTGGCGGTGGCCTGCCATGTATCATTGCCGTACTTGCGGATCATGTTCCAGGTATCGAAGGAGACGCTGGCGAACCCGGTGTTGCCCCAATCGCCGGAACTCCACGCGGCGTTGTACGGCGCAGTTTGGGGAGGCAGCGCGGCGAATTCCCATTCGCGGCCGGTGGTAGGAGTGTTATTCCCAGTGATCAGCGGACCGGTGTCCAGACCGATGTAGAAGCATGGATTGCCGGCCGGGGAGATCAGCCACCACACGCTGTTGTGCTGGACGACATGGAAGAAACCCGTCGCCGCATCCTGCCAGCCCGCGTTCAGCACGCCGCCCCACGCGTCGTAACCGCTGGGCACGCCCCAGCCGGCCAGCGCCGTCTGCTCTTCGGCCACGGCTGCCTGCAGATCGGCATCCGTTTGAATTTTGCCGGTGAAGCTCGAGTAAATACTTTGGCCATAGGTATCCACATAGGGCGCGTAAGTTTGAGGGTTGGCCGATATGGCGGTCAGGTTGAATACGGCGGTGATCGTTAGTGAATCGCCGGTGGCATATTGGAACGGCGCGGTTTCGGAAAGGGCTCCTGGCGCGAGCAGCATCAGGGGTATCGGCCGCGTGTCGGCCGGAAATGTCTCCGAAACCGGGGCCCCGTTAGTCGACGATGCCGCCAGAGAGCCTTGCGCGGCCAAATAATTGCCCACGCCCGCCGCCCAGGAGGGCACCGAATTCGCCAGCAGATCCTGGTTCGGCAGTCCCGCGAATCCGCTGGCCACATGGTTCAGGAGCTGCCCGTCCAGGTACAGTTCGAAGTACGCGGGTGTGATTACGGCTTGAGCGGTGTAGTTGTGGTTCAGCAGCCAAGCGGGGCTTGAGACGATGAACTGCCACTGGGATCCGTCGGCGACGCCCACGGCCACGATCATATTGGTCAACTGGCAATACGTGGACGATCCGGTTGGACTGTTCTCGAGGTCCAAGTAGAACCCCATGTTGGCGGCATAGTTCGACTGGTCGGCCAGCGTGAATCGGCAGTCCTGCGCCAGCGCCACGATGGGAAACAGAAGGGCGGCGATCGGGCGAAGCGCTGGCGTGTAGGCCATGCCCTTAGCGTAATACGATACAATCGCACCTGAAAGCCCACTGGAGGCAAATGGCATGCAGAACGGTTCTAGCGAGATTTCGAGAAGGTCGTTTCTGGCGAAATCCACGGCGGCGGGCGCGGCCACGGCGGCGTTTACGATTATCCGGCCCGAGTTGGTGCGCGGGGCTGGCAATGAGAAGCTGAAGGCCGGGCTGATCGGCTGCGGCGGACGCGGCACCGAAGCGGCCCAGCAGTTCCTGCATGGCAATGAGAACGTGGAGTTGGTGGCCATGGGCGATATCTTCGAGGACCACCTGGAGAAGTCGCTGGGCGAGATCCGCGACTCCAAATACACCGGTGTGGCCGATAAGGTGAAGGTCGATCCCGACCATCACTTCATCGGCTTCGACGCTTACAAGAAGGTGCTGGCATCGGACATCGACCTGGTGCTGCTGGCTACGCCTCCGGGCTACCGGCCGGAGCACTTCGTGGCCGCGGTGGAGGCGAAGAAGCACATCTTCGCGGAGAAGCCCTTCGGCACCGATCCGGTGGGTGTGCGCAAGGTGATGGCGGCGTCCCGGAAAGCCGAAGAGCTGAAGCTGACGGTGATGTCTGGCGCGCAGCGCCGCCACCAGGATGGTTATGTGGAGACCCGCAACAAGGTGCGCGACGGCGCCATCGGCGACATCGTGGCGGCGTACGGGTACTGGGTGGGAACGCCCGTTATCCAGCAAAAGGAACGCGATCCGAAATGGTCCGACATGGTGTTCCAGCATCGCGCCTGGTATTCGTTCGTGTGGCTCTGCGGCGACCAGGTGGTAGAGCAACACCTGCACAATATCGATGCGATCAACTGGTTCATGGGCACGCACCCGGTGAAGGTATTCGCGTCGGGCGGCGCGGCGTGGCGGCCACGCACGGAGCTTTACGGCAACATCTACGACCATATCGACGCCGACTTCACCTATGCGAACGGCGTCCACATGTCGAGTCACTGCCGCCAGTTCCGGAAGCCCACCTACACAAACGTTTCGGAACTGATCGTCGGCACGCGCGGCCGCACGAACTGCAAGGACATGGGCCCGGCGGGGGGCGAGGACCCCTACGTGCAGGAGCACATCGCCTTGGTGAAGAGCATCCGCGGACAGGGCCCTTATATTAACGACGGCATCGCGGTTGCTGAGAGCACTATGACTTGTATCATGGCGCGTGAATCGGCTTACTCGGGGCAGGAGATTACGTGGGACCAGATGATGGCCTCTCCTTTGGACTTACAGCCGAAGGCATTCGATTATGACATGAAGTTGGACGTGCCGCCGCTGCCGGTGCCGGGCGAGTATAAATTCGCGTAGCTCGCGCCACGAGTCATTGGCCATGAACTTGCCGATGCGCCTGCCATTGCTGTTCCGCCGGGCCATGTACAACCTGCGTGGCGGCTTCCTGGTGCGCCCGCTGTTCATCGCATTGGCGCTGGGTTGTGCGGGCGCGCTTCTCTCGGAATTGGAAGAATCGTTCCCCGCTCTGGCCGGTTGGACGCCCGGCGCCCTGTTCCCCTCGCACGCCGACCCGCAGGTGGCGCAAGTCATCCTGGGAGGCATCGCCGCCTCCATCATGACGGTAGTGTCGATCGTCTTCGCCATCATGCTGATGACCTTGACGCTGGCCTCCATGCAATTCTCGCCGCGCATCATCGTCAGCTTCGTGCAAGATCGCGTGACCCAATGGACATTGGGCATTTTCCTGGGCACCTTCCTTTATTGCATGGCTGCGCTTCCGGCGGCGCGTTCGCTGCCGCATCCTTTCGCGCCGGTTTTCACGGTGATGGGCGCTATGCTGCTGGCAGTAGCCTGCGTGGGATGGCTGCTGTTCTTCATTCACCACATCTCGCGCGCGATCAGCGTCAACCATATCGTCGATAGAATCGCCGCAGACACCATTGCGACGATCGACGATCTGATGCCATGGCCGCATCGGCCTGAGCGGCTAGGCGAGCCCGCCGTCGCCGGTCCCGACTGGGAAGCCACCATTGTCAGCGATGTTTCCGGCTACATCCGCTTCGTCGACCGCAAGCGCCTGGTGGAGTTGGCGAAGACGCACCGCGTGAAGATCAACGTGCTGCGGCGGGTCGGCCACTTCGTGCCGGCGGGCGTGCCGCTGCTGGCGGTTTCCAAGGACGGCAGGCTCACGTCCGAGGGGATGGCGGAGCTGCGCGGCGCGTTCGATTTTGGTCCTACACGCACCTTGCAGCAGGATGTCGAGTTCGGCGTTTTGCAGATCGTGGATATCGCGCTGAAAGCCATCTCGCCGGCCGTGAACGATCCCAGCACGGCGATCAACTGCGTAGACCAGTTGAGCGCGATCATGATCCGCTTCGCTTCGCGCGAGCCGCCGGAAGCGGTGCTCTACGATCCACCCGGCACGGCGCGTGCGTTCATTCCATGGATCGGCTTTGATCGGTTGCTGGAGGCGGCGTTCGGTCAGATCCGCCTGTATTCGAAATCGGACGTGGCGGTGAGCTTGCGGCTGCTGCGCGCGCTGGGGGATATCGCCGCGACCACGCCGGATCCGAAGTACCGCCGAACCCTGGCCGAGCGGGGAAGGCGGGTGGTCGCAGGATGCGCGGAGAAGCTGGGCGACGACGAGATGCAGGCTTTACGGGCGCGGCTGGAGACGCTGAGCGACAACGGTGGATTGACTTAAGGCAGATAGAGTCTGAGGTAAGATAGTCCAAGTCACATGGCGATTCTCGATTTGCTATTCGGATCCCCCCTGCCTTCTTCCGACGAGAGAGCGGAACGCATCGGCCCGATGGCGGGCATTCCCATCTTCGGCCTGGATGCCCTCAGCTCCGCGGCGTACGGACCCGAAGCGGCGCTTACGCTGCTGATCCCCTTGGGCGCGGCCGGATTGTCCTACATCCTGCCGATCAGTATCAGCATCATCGTTCTGCTGACCATCGTCTTTTTTTCATACCGGCAGACCATCGAAGCTTATCCTGGCGGCGGCGGTTCGTATACGGTGGCGCGCCACAATCTGGGCGTTTTTCCCGGTCTGTTGGCGGCGGCGGCGTTGATGATCGACTACATCCTGGTGGTGGCGGTGGGCATCTCGGCGGGAGTGGGCGCCCTGGTATCGGCCGTACCCAGCCTGGAGCCGCACACGCTGATACTGTGCCTGGGCATACTCGCGGTGGTTACAGTGGTCAACTTACGGGGCGTGCGCGAAACGGGTGTGGTGTTCTTAGTCCCAACTTACTTGTTTGTCGGAACTTTGCTGATTGCAATCGCCACTGGGTTGGCCAAGACAGTGGTGAGCGGCGGTCATCCGATTCCTGTCGTAAGGTTGCCGCCCGCTCCCCGTGCCATAGCGGCCGTGAGTGTCTGGCTGCTGCTGAAGGCGTTCGCCAGCGGCTGCACCGCTATGACCGGCGTGGAGGCAGTCAGCAACGGAGTGAAGGCGTTCCGCGAGCCAACCGCCGAAAATGCGCGCCGCACGCTGGCGGTGATCATCGGGTTGCTCATCCTGATGCTGGCGGGCATCGCCTATCTGGTGCAAGTTTACGGAATCGCCGCGACGGATCCCGGTGCGCCTGGATATCAAAGCGTGCTTTCCATGTTAGTGGCGGCGGTAACCGGCAAGGGACTCTTCTACTACGCGACCATCGGCTCCATCCTGCTGGTGCTGGCGTTGTCCGCCAACACTGCGTTCGCCGATTTCCCGCGCTTGTGCAAGATCATTGCGCACGATGGATTCCTGCCGCGGTCGTTCGGCATGCGCGGGCGGCGTCTGGTTTACTCCCAAGGACTGTATGTGCTGGCGGCGCTCGCAGCCGTGCTGCTGGTCGTGTTCGGCGGCGTGACGGATCGACTGATTCCGCTGTTCGCGGTGGGCGCTTTTCTAGCCTTCACTCTCTCGCAGGCTGGCATGGTTTTTCACTGGAGGCGAATCGGCGGACCGGGCGCGCGCCATAGCATGCTGGTGAATGGATTAGGCGCCACGGCAACGGCGATCACCGTCGTAGTGGTGTTAGTGGCTAAGTTCATGGAGGGCGCCTGGATCACACTCTTGTTAATCCCCAGCCTGTTGGCCGTGATGGTCGCCGTGCGCCGCCAGTATCATGCGGTGGGCATGTCGGTACTGAGCCAGTCTCCGCTTGAGCTGCATGCCTTCCAGCCGCCGCTGGTGGTGTTGCCGCTGGACCGTTGGAGCAATATTGCCAAGCGGGCGTTGACTTTCGCCTTGACCATCTCGCCCGATATTACGGTACTGCATATCGATTCCGGCGAGCGCACCATCTATCTGCAAAACGAGTGGTGCGCCTTCGTGGAGCGGCCCGTGCAGCAGCTTGGTATGGCAGTACCCAAGCTGGTGACCCTCCCATCGCCCTACCGGTTCGTGATCACTCCGATTGTGGATTATGTTCTGGACCTGGCGGAAAAGAATCCCGACCGCCAGATCGCGGTCGTCATTCCAGAGATCGTGGAACGGCGCTGGTACTACCATATGCTGCACAACCAGCGCGGGACGCTTTTGAAGTCGATGCTGTATTTCAAGGGGCACGGGCGCATTCTGGTGGTCAACGTACCGTGGTACGTGGAAGCGCACTGACTAAGGCGCACCATACCGAGGCACAGACAGGCCCGGAGGCCTGTCCTACTTAGCGCAGCATTCCGGTGGCGTACTGCAACGCGGCATACGATTTCTGGTAATCGTACTTCGCCCCGAGATTCTCCACTTCCGCCTGAGTCAGGTTCAACTGCGCCTGCGTGAGTTCCACGATCGTACTGAGTCCCAGGTTATAGCGGCCTTGCGCCAGATCGAGCGCCATCGTAGCTTCCCGCAGCAACTCCGCGGTTACATCCAGTTGATGGTATGCCGTCAGCGAATCGCTCCACGCCACGCGCACGTCGCGCGCGACGCTCTCTTCCAGGTCCCGCACTCGTTGATCCGCCGCTTGCGCCTTCAACCGCGCGGCCTCCCGGCGTGCGGTAAACAAGCCGCCGTTGAATATGGGGATCTCCACGTTCACCGCCGCGCTTTCATACTCGGCGGGAGTGGGTACTGTGTTCAATTGGTGGACGTACGGGATGAATCCGCCCACGCCGACCAGAGTCACCGTGGGAAGCGACAGGTCGCGCTCCGCGCGCTCGAACCGGTAAGCCGATTCTCTTTCCAGCCGCAAACCCGCCAGCTCGGGCCGCTGCTTGAAAGCTTGCGCCACCATATCGGCGGAATCCGCGGGCGGACTGGGCGGCAGCGGTTCGTCACTTAACTTGTAGGTCTGTTGCTGGTCGAGTCCCAGCGCGCGGGTCAATTCAGCAAATGCCTGTTGGACGCCGTCCTGCGCGCGAATCAACATGAGCTTCGCCTGCGCCAGGTCGACCGAAGCGAAGGCTACATCCAGTTGCGACCGTAGCTTATTCTGCGCCAGCGAGGTCACCTGGTCCACCAGTAACTGGCGTGCAGCCACGGTCTCGTTGGCCACCTTGACCAGCGCCTCGGTCTGTAGCGCTTGGAAATACGCTTGATTCACGCGCAGCAGGACATCGAAGCGAGTGGCTTGATACGTCTGGGAACTGGCCTGCGCTTGCAGCCGCGAGCTTGCCACCAGGTTGCGCGTGCGCCCCGAATCCGTGATGAGTTGGCTGAGCGTGACTCCCTGGCCAAAGCGGTCCCATAGACGCGCCATCGTCAGATATCCGGCGCCGATACGGGCTTGCGGGTTGGCCTGTGAGCCGGTGACATCGCCCTCCAGCGTTGGATAGTATGCCGCGCGCGCTTCCGTCACCGCCTGTTGGGACGCCTGGTAGTTCAGTTGCGCGGCCTGCACTTGAGGATGATTCTTGATGGCCAGCGCCTCGGCATCCTGCAGAGTCAACGATGGCGGGACGCTAGGGGTCTGCCCGAAACACAACGCCGCCAGAACCAACGTCCCCAATGCGTGAAATGTTTTGTTCATGATGCCTTTCGTACCTCCGGGCCGCGCCGTTTATTCCGGTAGACAAGCACGTACGCGGCAGGAACAATGAACACAGTCAAGAGTACGGAAGAAGTCAAGCCGCCGATAATGGCGCGCGCCATGGGTGTGTATTGTTCGGCCCCCTCACCTAACTTCAGGGCCATCGGAATCATCCCAATGATCGTGGCGAGCGATGTCATAAGGATCGGCCGCAAACGCACGCGGCATGCCGTAATAATGGCATCGGTCACCGGCATTCCCTGCTCTTCCAAATTGTGCGCGAAGTCCACGATCAGAATGCTGTTGGAATCCGCAATTCCCACCAGCATCAGCACACCCATCAGGGACATGACATTCAGTGAGGTATGCGTCAACGGCAAAATCACCAGTACGCCGACAAACCCCATGGGGATAGCCAGCATGATGAGCACTGGGTCCAGGAAAGACTTGAACTGCGCCACCAAAATGAGATAGAGGAGCAGGAAGGACAGCGTGAAGCCGAAGCCGAAGCTCTTGAAAGACGCCTGCATCCCCTCCACCATCCCGTGCAAGTCCACGCGGACGTTCGCGGGAATCTTGGTCTGTGTCAGGATGTCCTGAATGCTATGCGCGACATGCCCCAAATCCTCTCCCGCGGGAGTGACATAGACGTCCGCCACGCGCTGTATCTGGTGATGATCGATCTCCGTCGGCGTTTGGATGCGCGTCAGCTTGACGACAGAATCCAGAGTGGTCGAAACAGCCGCGTTGGGCCCGCGCAGCGGAATGTTGCGCAGGTCCAGCATGTTGTGTATGGCGGGCGTCCCATGTTCGAAATACTGGACCGTGAGGTAGTAGTCGTTGCCGCTTTTATCGTCGACCCAGTAATTGGGCGCGATCATGTAATTGGAGTTGAGCGCGGTGATCACATTATCCACCACGTCCTTTTGTGTCAGACCCAGTTCGCCGGCGTGTACCCGGTCTACATCCAGCCGGATGCCAGGATAGTTCATGTCCTGGGGGATGTACACTTCACCTACATTGCGGAGGGTCCGGATGCGGGTGGCCAGGTCTTGCGCCAGAGCGAAGTTTGTCTGTAAATTCGAACTGCTGACCTGCACGTCGATAGGCGCGGGCATGCCCGAATTGACGATCGCGTCCACCATTGAACCGCTATGAAAGAAGGTGCGCACGTCCGGGAACTGGGCGGCGATCGCTTTTCGCACGCGCGCGATGTAGTCGAAGCTACTCACCGCATGATCGTCGTTCAGCGCTACTTGGACCGTGCTGGTATACTCGCCGGCGTTATCGGTATAGAGGGCCGTGAAATCGTCCACTACGCCGATATTCGAAACCACCATCTTGAAATCGTGCGCACTCACGACCCGGCGAATCAAATCTTCCACCTTCTTGACATACTGTTCGGTTACTTCGATCCGCGTGCCGGTGGGAACTTTCATATTAATGGTGAACTGGCCGGCGTCGGTGCGTGGAAAAAATGCCACGTCCAGGAATGGAAAGATCGCCAGACTGAGGAGAAAAACGGCCGCCAGCGCCAGCACCGTCCAGCCCGGCCGGACCACCGCGCGGCGTACCCAGCGCTCGTAGAAATCCAGCACCTTTCCGAATCCGCGGTTGAACGAGGCGTTGAACCTGTCCCATAACGACCGGCCCACAGGGTTGGCTACTTCGCCGGCCGTCTCTCCGGCAATGAGATTCTCCGCCGGCGCATGCTGTTTCAGAAATCGCGAGCAGAACAGCGGAATCACAGTCATGGCTACTACGAAAGATGCCAGTAGCGACAGCGAAAATGCCAGCGCGAGGGCGGAGAAGAGGAACTTGCTCACGCCGTAAAGGAACACTACGGGAAAGAAGTCCACGACATCCACTAGCGTCGCCGCCAGCACCGCCAGGCTCACTTCGGAGCCGCCTACCTCCGCCGCGATCGTCGGCAATGCGCCCATTTCCAGGTGGCGGTAAATGTTCTCGAGCGAGATCACGGAGTTATCGATAACCCGCGAGAACGCCAGCGCCATGCCGCCCAGGATCATGGTATTCACAGTGCTGCCCATCATCGCCAGCACCACGAAAGCGGCGACCGCGGAAAGCGGAATCGAGAGCAGGACCGCCGCGGTGGCCCGCGCACTGCCCAGGAAGATCAGTATCATGATGCTGGTCAACACCAAGCCTATGGCGCCTTCATGCAGCACCGTCTCCAGCGCCGCCTTCACGTAGACGGATTGATCGAACACCACGTTGGTCACTAACTGCTTCGGAATATCGACCAGGTGCGAAATCAGCTTCCGGACGTCGCTCACGACTTCAATGGTATTGGTGTCGCCCCCTTGCTTCATGATTGAAATGTAGGAGGACCGCTGTCCGTTCACCCGTACGATGTTGTACTGCAACTGGCTGGCGTCCTCCGCCTTACCCACGTCCGATATAGTCACCCAGGATTTTCCGGCCGTCTTTATGGGCAGTTTGTTCAACTCAGCCATATCCTTTACCAGGCTGTTCGAGTAGACGTAATAGTCGGTCGGTCCGACCTTCACATCGCCCGCCGGCAAGATTAGGTTTGAGTCGTTCACCGCGTTCACCACGTCCATCGGGCTGAGCTGGCGGGAAGCCATCTTATAGGGGTCCACGTAGACCATGATCTGGCGGTACTTGCCGCCGAACGGGGGCGGGATCTCGGCGCCTTTCACCACGGCAATCTGGTTGCGGATCTGGAACTGGGCATAGTCGTGAAGCTGCGTCTCATTGAGTCCCTCGCCGCTGACGGTGACCAGGCAGACCGGCAAACTGGAGGCGTCGAACTTCAGCACCACCGGCGGCAAGGTACCCGGCGGCAAGCGTTTCAAGTCGGCCAGCGCCAGATTGGAGAGCTGCGTGACATCGGCGTCGGCGCTGGTTCCCGGCTGGAAGTGCATCTTAATCATGCTGACTCCCAGCAAAGAGCGGGATTCGGAGTATTCCACGCCGCTGGCCAGGGTAAAAAAACGTTCCAGCGGATTAGTGATGTCGAACTCGATGTCCTCCGGCGGCATACCGGTGTAAAAGGTAGCCACCACCACTTCCGGAATGTTGATGGGGGGGAAAAGATCCACTGGCATGCGCGCCAGGCTGACCATGCCGATGGCCATCAGCGCCAGGCAAACGACTATGATGAAGTATGGGTTGCGAATCGAGAAGCCTGCCATAGTGTTATTGAAGAAGACAGAAGACAGGAGTCAGAAGACAGAAGTCCCGCAACATTCTGCATTCTGGCTTCTGACTTCTGACTTCTGCCTCCCGCTTTCTTAGTTCTTGCCTTCGTAGTTCATCAAGTCGATGGTTTTGGGACGCACTACTTCGCCGGCCTTTAGAGCGCCGCGGTCGCTCACCACCACCTGCTCGCCGTCCGTCAGCCCTGAAAGGACCTCGGCGTAGCCCGCATTCTGCACGCCCAACGTTACGGTCCGCTCCTCAATTGTATTGGCCGGATTCACTACCAACACGCTGGTGCGATCACCCTCATGATCGACCGCCTGCAGCGGCACTACCAGCGCGGCGGTCTTGTGCTCCAGTCTCAGGGTGGCTTCCGCGTACATGCCCTCGATCAGTACGCGGTTCGGGTTTGGCACATCCACCTCGGTGTGCATAGTCCGCGTGTCCGCCTTCACGTCCACCGAAAACCGCGCCACTTTGCCCGGAAAAGTCCGGTTCAGCGCGGGGATCCGGACGTTCACCGGATCGCCCACGTGAATGTAGGAAACGTCCGACTCCGGCACCGGGATCACCAGGCGGAACAGGTTATCTTGCGAGAGCTTCACCAGCGGCATGGCCTGCGTGCTGGAGCTGGTGCCCGCCTGCATCAGCGTGCCCAGATTGGCGTAGCGCTCCGTGACCACCCCCGCAAACGGCGCCGTGATGCGCGAATAATCGTAGAGCACTTGGTCGTGGACCAATTTGGCCTCCGCGGCGGCCAGCTCGCTTTGCGCCGACTGCAGCCCCGATTTGGAGGCTTCCACCTGCGCCTCCGAAGCCAGATCTTTGCCCTGCCAATCGTCCACTTCCTGCTGCGCCACCAAGCCGGGCTTGGAATCCGACACACTCTTTAGACGGTCGTACTGCAAGTGCGCGACCTTGTGTTGGGCTTCCACCCGGTTCAGTTCGTGCTCGGCCTGCGTCACCTGCCCGGTCATATTCTTGATGGCCGCCTTATCCTGTTCCAACTGCGCCTGCAATTCGGGAATCTCCAACACCGCCATCAATTGGCCTGCCGCCACGCGCGAGCCATAGTCCACGTTGAGCTGTCGCACGTAGCCGGATTCCTTGGCGTAAACGTCGATTTCCTCGAAGGGCACCAGTTCGGAGGACAAGGTCAACTGGCGCTCGAGCGGCATTCGGATGGCCCGCGTGACACCGACTGAAACCGGTTCGGCGGCTTCGCCGGCTTCTACGCGGCTGCCGCGGGAACAAGCCGTCATAGCGGCAGCCACTAGCGCGACGATCCCGATTCCCACTGGTGTCTTGCTACTTAGGCACATCTCTCGTCCGTTCGATTTGCTTGCGCACCTTGTCCATGGAAAAATGTCCGGGCTGGCATAGCTGCATCAGTTCCCCCTCCTCCGCAAGCAGATGCGCCGCCACGCCAGGGATCGCTCCTGCGATAGCGGCCGGAATCGAAACTACTCCATGCAGGTCTCCGTGCAGCAGATCGCCCGGCTTCACCGGCAGTCCTCCCACCTGGACCGGCCCGCCAAAGTCCACCACGTGCGCGTAAGCGTGCGACACTGAAACACCCCTCGCGAAAAGATGAAAACCGGTGCGCCCAATTCCGGGCAGGTCCCGCACGGCGCCATTGGTGACGTATCCGATGCACCCCAGCGCGCGGCCGATTTGGGCGTGAATTTCGCCGAATAGTGCGCCGAATCCCGGCTTGGCATCCAGGTCTTCGAAAACGATCACGCGCGGCGCGGGAATGGCGACCAATGACTCCCAGAAATCGATGTGGTCGTAGTAACAATAGCGGGCGATCGGAGCCGCGGCGGTGCGAATCCGACCGGTAACGGCATATCCCACCATCGGGGGCAGGTTGGGCGACAAGCAGCGCACGGAAATGTCGGTAAACCCTTCGTTGCGCAGCCTGACATCCAGCCGCTCGATGGCGTTAGACACCGTACACGCATCGAGGGTGCGCAACTGGTCCAGGATTCCGGGAGGAACCTGCCTGATCGCCGGGTCGGTACTCACTTATGACCAATCATAGGGTGTGACAGCCGCGTCGGGGTATACCCTGAAGCCGGTATTTTAGGCCGGGATGTGCGGTACCGCACAAGCTTTGGGCGATGAGTGATAGGTTATGAATGATAGGTGACGCATGACGGTTCCCTTACGCACGTCGTTTGCCCTGACCCTGCTTTCCGCCGCGGCGGTCTATGCGCAAGACGAATCGCCCTTTACCAAAACCGAAGCCATGATCCCGGTGCGCGACGGCGTGAAGTTGCATACGGTGATCTTCGCGCCACGCGAGGTGCGGGAGCCCCTGCCCATCCTACTGGAGCGCACGCCTTATGGCGCAATGGCGGACGAACAAGCCCTGCGCGCACGCTACGCGCACCTGATCGCCGATGGTTATATCTTCGCGTTCCAGGACATCCGCGGGCGCTTCAAGTCCGAAGGCAAGTTCGTGATGCAGCGGCCGGTGCGAGACAAGCGCGATCCAAGAGCCATCGACGAAAGCACAGACACCTACGACACCATCCAGTGGCTGCTCGACAATGTGAAGGGGCACAACGGACGCGCCGGCATGCTGGGGATTTCATACGGCGGCTGGTTAACCACCATGGCGCTGCTCGACCCGCACCCCGCGTTGAAGGCGGCCTCCGAGCAAGCTTCTCCCGCCGATATGTTCCTGGGCGACGACTTCCACCACAACGGCGCGTTCCGCCTGAGCTATGGCTTCGAGTATGCCGCGCTGCTGGAAACTTCCAAAGAGGCCAACACCAATTTCGCCTTCGACCGCGCCGATACCTATCAGTGGTACCTCGCGCTGGGTGCGCTTCCGAATGCCGACGAGAAATACTTTCATGGCAAAATGCCCACCTGGAACGACTTCGTCAGCCACCCGAGCTACGACCAGTTTTGGCAGGCGCAGGCGTTCGCGCTATATATTGGCAAGCCCAAAGTTCCGAATCTGAACGTGGCCGGCTGGTGGGACCAGGAGGATTTTTACGGGCCGGTGAAGATCTATGAGCTGTTCGAAAAGAACGATCCCGACCACTTGAACTACCTGGTGGCCGGCCCTTGGAACCATGGCGGCTGGGCGCATCGCGACGGCAGCAAGCTTGGCGAGATTTCATTCGACGGCAACACCAGCAAATATTTCCGCACGCAGATCGAAGCGCCCTGGTTCGCTTACTGGCTCAAAGACAAGGGGACGCGCGACTTTCCCGAGGCGACCGTCTTTCAGACCGGATCGAATCGCTGGGAGAAGTACGATTCGTGGCCGCCGCGCAATGCCCGCAACCGGAATCTATACTTGCGCGAGGGCGGCGCGTTGTCCTTCGACTCGCCGTCCGCGAATGACGACGGTCAGGCATTCGACAGCTACATCTCGGATCCGACGCACCCGGTGCCGTACCGGCATCGTCCTATCAGCCCGACCTATCCGGGTGGCGGGTGGCCGGCATGGCTGGTTGAGGATCAGCGATTCGTGGACAACCGTCCCGACGTGTTGACTTGGGAGACCGAACCGCTGAAAGACGATCTGAAGATCGCCGGAGATATTGCGGCCGAGTTGTATTGCTCAACCACGGGCACGGACAGCGATTGGGTGGTGAAGCTGATCGACGTTTATCCGGAATTCAATCCGGACGATCGGGCGCTCGATGGATACGAGCTGATGATCGCCGATGAGATCCTGCGCGGGCGTTTCCGCGAGAGCTTCGAGCGTCCCAAGGCCATCGTGCCCAATGAAGTCGCGCCCTATCGCATCGATTTGCATACCAACGATCACGCGTTCCTGCAGGGCCATCGCATCATGGTGCAGGTGCAGAGTAGCTGGTTTCCGCTCTACGACCGAAACCCGCAAACGTTTGTCGAGAACATCTTCAAGGCCCACGCTTCGGACTACCAGGCGGCTACGCAGAAGGTGTTTCGCTCAAAGGCCCACGCGTCGCATGTAGTCCTGCCCGTGGCGCCGTAATGCCGCGCGTCCGGCTGATTCATTGGAAGGCGGGCGAAGCCGTGGCTTTGTTGGCGGACCTTCGTGCCGGCGGGTACGCGGCTGACTACGACGAAAAGCTGTCACCAGCGGAATTCCGCACGATCCGCGATTCCCCGCCGGATGCTTTCGCGATCGACCTTTCGCGCCTGCCTTCGCACGGCCGCGAGATTGCTATTTTCTTGCGCGGCCAAAAGGCGACGCGGCACATCCCGATCGTTTTCGTAGGAGGCGCGCCCGAAAAGGTCGAGGCGATTCGCAAGCTGCTGCCGGATGCGATTTACACTGCGCCCGGCAGGCTGCGGTCCGCATTGCGCGCGGCGCTGGCGAAGCGGCCTGCCAGTCCGGTCGTCCCGGCGCAAATGATGGCGCGCTACGCTTCCCGCAGCGCGGCGCAGAAGCTCGGGATCCGCGAAGGCGCGACGGTGGCGCTGATCGATCCGCCGCGAAACTATGCCAGCGTGATCGGCGAACTCCCGGCAGGCGCGGCTTTAGTGGAGGCGGGGGAGGAGATGCCGGAAGAGATACGCCCCATTACGCTCTGGTTCGTACACGATGCGGCGGCACTGCGCGAAGCCCTGCCCGGAATGCGAAAACTCGCCGCTGGCACGAAGCTTTGGATCCTGTGGCGGAAAGGCTCCGCCGTGACGCAGCCGTTCCTTCGCGAATCGGCGGCCGCGGTGGGCTTGGTGGATTATAAGATTTGTTCCGTGGACGCAACGTGGAGCGCCATGCTATTCGCGCGGCGGAAAGCATGACGGTCAAGCGATGCGCCCATCGCGCATGCGCACCGTGCGGTGCGCAAAAGCCGCCGCTTCCGGATTGTGCGTGATCATCAGAATGGTCTGGCCCAGCCGCCGGTTCAAATCGCGCATCACATCCAGCACCGCGGCGGAGTTCTCGCTATCCAGGTTACCGGTGGGCTCATCGGCCAGCAGAATGGCTGGGTGGTTCACGATGGCGCGCGCAATGGCTACGCGTTGCTGCTCGCCTCCGGAAAGCGCGGCGGGCTTGTGGCTCAGACGCTGCGAAATTCCCAGCAGCTTCAGCACTTCCTCGAACTCGGGCTCGACGGTCTGGTCGCGCCCGGCGATGTGACGGGCGATGGCGATGTTATCGGCCGCGGTCAGATTCGGCAGCAGATTGAATTTCTGGAATACAAAGCCGACCTTTTTCTTGCGCAGTTCGGTGCGGCCGGCGTCGGTGAGCGACGAGATGTCCTGGCCGCCGATGCGCACGCTACCGCCGGTCGCCGGCGTGAGGCCGCCGATAACATGGAATAGCGTCGATTTGCCCGATCCGGATGGTCCCACGATGGCCAGGAACTCGCCCGGTGGCACATCCAGATCCACGCCGCGCAGCGCGAGCACGTCGACTTTTCCCACGCGATAGACTTTTTGCAACCCACGGATCTCGATGAGCGGCTCACTCATAGGCGAGCGCCTCGATCGGGTCCTGCGCGGCGGCGCTCAAGCCGGGATAGAGCGCGCCCAGCAGCACACCTGCCAAGCTAATACCGCCTGCGATGGGCCACCATATGGGCGTAATGGCTTGCGTCAGAGAGGCCGGATACAGCGTTTGAATGAGCCAGCGTGCCGCGAAGCTCAGCCCGATTCCCACCACGGTGCCGCCCAGCCCCATGACTACCGCTTCGGCCAGAATGATTTTCAGGATAAACCAGCGCGAGGCGCCCAGCGCTTTAAGAATTCCGATCTCGCGGGTGCGTTGCAGCACGGCCATGTACATCGAAAGCAGCACCACAGCAAAACCGATGACCACGCCAATGCCGACCATCACGTCGATGAAGGTGCTCAGCGCGCCGCCTTGCACGTTCTCGACGGTCAGCAACGAGGTGAATTCTTCCATGGTGTAGATGTTGTAGGCCGGCCCAAGCAACGCTTTCAGCTCCGCCATCACTGCGGGTATATCGGCGGGCTTGTCGGCCTTTACAAAGATCTGGCTGACCTTAGCGGTGTTGCCGGTAAGATCCTGCAATGTCCGCATGGGTACCGACAGGTGTGCGAGCTTGCCGCCTTCCGCGATGCCAGATACGCGCCATCGGTGATTGAGGATATCCGTCGCATAGTCCCCCGCATGCAGCTTATGCTGCCGCGCGTAATACTCGTCGACGATCAAGTCGTCGGGACTCTGGAACGGCCCGCCTTCCTGATATTTGAAGCCGCCGCTCATCTGGTTGAACTGAGCCAGATCGATACCGCTGACGAAGGTCACGCTAGTTACCGGGTGCACGATCATGCCGATGGCCAGCGCCACGTGGGGCTGCCGCTGAATTAGGTCGACCAGCTTTTCGGGGATGGGCGCGCCGCTCAGGGTCAGCACCGAGGTTCCCGGCGGCCGCACCATAATATCGGCGCCAATGCCGCGGGCGCGCCGCGCGGAATCCGCCAGCATGCCCTGGCTGAGACCCACCAGGCACAGGATCAGCGTCACCGGAACGGCGATCAGAAACATGCTCAGCAGGCTGCGCATGGGCTTGTGCTTGAGGTTCTCCAGGACCAGTTTTGCCGTCACGGGGTGGTCTTCTTTCCGGGCTCGCCCAGCACCTGGTGCACGGTGCCTTCGGGTTGCTCCAACACGAACTTGTCGTCGGAGACGCCGCGGTTGATCTCCATTTTCACCACCGTCAGGACCACGGCGTATTCGTCTTGCGGTCGGTCGATATCGATGGTTTTGGGGAATGGAACGCCATCGTGGTTCTGCCAGTCGCTATAGCGCGCGTCCGTCAGGATGTTACCCGCCGGGTCGTAGACAAGCTGCCGGGCAATATGCAGGTTGATGCGGCTGAACCAGACGCTGCGCGTGGGCAGGATCTCGCCATCCGGCTGGACCCGAACGAAATGCAGGACATATACGGCGTTATCTTCATCGGTCAGGTTCATGAGCTCCGCTTTTTCATCGCTCCGCATGGGCGCGACCAGCAGCGCTTCCAGAAAGTGCTGCGGACGGAGGTTTTCGATCTTGTTCGCCGAATGCGCGACGATCTGGTTCGATCCGGTCACGAAGCGGTTCTGGCTGGGCAGATACAAGCGAAAGTCCTTGCCGTTCGAAACCATGTCGAACGCTTTGTTGCGGACTACGGGGTACAAGCCGATGATGCGAATATCGGACGGTGTGCGGAACAGAATGTATCCGCGTACGTCCTTGTATTCGGTGATTTTGCTTTTCTCGGAACTGCCCAGCGCCGGCACCATGTCCACGGTGGCGCTAAAACTACGGATGGCCTGATAATCGCGCGCCAGCCGGTCAATGAGACTTTGCTTATCGGCAGTCAGCAGGACCGGCGTGGCATTAGCGCCCTTGCGCGTGATGATGCGTCTGCGCACGAAGCACGCGGAGAAATCCAGCGCCGACAGGCAGATCAGCAAGAGTAGCGCGTACACGCGCCTGCGAGGCATCATACCATTGTAGGCAAGGGGGCCAGCGGCGTGTCAATCGGGAGTGCGCCGTGGTATATTCGAGTGAAGCGTAAGCGGGCCTGTGGCGCAGTTGGGAGCGCGCTTCCATGGCATGGAAGAGGTCGTGAGTTCGAATCTCACCAGGTCCACCAAAACATTTCCTAGACTTAGCGTTTCGGCGCTGAGCTCCTGCGCTAAGCGGTAACTGGCGAACGCCTAGTACCCGATTCCGCCATAATTGGTATCCACATCGTCCTGAAGTCTTGACACGCCAAGTTTGGGAGCGCCAAGCTTGAGGCATGACGTCGAGACCGAACATTCGGAATCTGTTTTGTGTTGGCGGGACGCTTACGATGGCACTGCTGCCCTTTGCGCCGCAGGCCACTTCCGCGGCGCCTCCCGCACTGACGCCGCTCTACAGCTTCAATGGCGGCGCCGATGGTGGCTCCCCGTTGACAGCCTTGGCGATGGGGAGCGAAGGCGTGCTGTACGGTACAACCTCCGCGGGCGGAACCGGTACCTGTCCCTCTTTCTCGGGCTGCGGCACGGTGTTCTCGTTAACCCCGCCGTCTTCCGCGGGGGAATCCTGGACCGAAACCGTGCTCCACAATTTTGCCGGCGGCAGCGGCGATGGCGCCGTGCCCCAGGGCGTGGCGATCGGCAAAAGCGGCGTGCTTTACGGCTCCACTGCGTTCGGTGGGACCGGTTCGTGCGTCGGCTCTTACGTGGGTTGTGGCACGGTGTTCTCGTTGACGCCTCCGGCAACTCCAGGCGGAACATGGACTGAAAAGGTGTTGCATAGCTTCGACTGGGGCACCGACGATGGCGTGTTTCCCCGTGCTGGTGTGACACTTGGGCCTGGGGACGTTCTGTACGGCGCCACCGCTTACGGCGGAACCGGTTCCTGTGTCATGGGTTGTGGCATGGTGTTTTCGATGACTCCGCCGGCATCCTCGGGTGGAGCATGGACTCAGAGGGTGCTGTACGACTTCGCCGGCTACCCGACCGACGGCGGAAATCCGTCAGGTGTTGGGATTGGCAGAGACGGCGTACTTTACGGCACGACGTATTCTGACGGAGTCGCCGGCTTTGACGGCATTGTGTACTCGTTGACCCCGGCGGCAGGGCCGTCCACAGGGGCCTGGACCGAGACCGTGTTACATACTTTCACCGGAAACGACGGCTCCGGTCCCTTGGCTGGCGTCGTGATGGGCACGGGCGGTATCTTGTACGGGACCACTAACAGCGGCGGCGCCTCTGGGGTCGGCACGGTGTTCTCGTTAGCGCCACCCGTGTCCCCAGGCGGCACATGGAGTGAAGCAGTGCTCCATAGCTTCGCCCCCGGCGCAGGCAGCGCCGATCCCATTGGCGGCGTGGCGTTTGGCAGTAAGGGCGCGCTTTATGGGACTACTTACTTAGGCGGCACATATGACAACGGCGCGGTGTTCGAGTTGAACCTGTCTTCTGATGGTGTTTCTTGGGCCGAGTCCGTGCTCCATCAGTTTACAGGAGGGGACGATGGAAGCAATCCCGAGGCAGGCGTGGTGATCGGTCCTGGCGGCAGGCTTTATGGCACGGCAAGTCAAAAGGGGGTATCTGGGGCGGGGGTCGTCTTTACTTTGAAGCCCTGAGATCACAATGCCCTTGCCGCAGGCGTTTGGGCGTGCGAACCACATGCAGGCGCTAAAGTCCCGGCAAACTGGACCTAACCTATTGATTTCGTTGGCTGATTTGGCACTTACGCTTCTCACAATACTCAGAAGAGATGGCTTTCAACCGGGGGCGTGCGATGCAAGGCAGGCAGGAAAAAGAGCCCGGCCCACCCGCGCATATTTCCTGGTTGCACATTCCCGTATCCGTGTGCTAAGCTCACAAATGTCCTTCAAAGACGCTCAATGGGAGGTCCGTGCCTCTAGGCCGGACCGCTTGCACCAGTGAGGAGTTATGGCACATCAATCAGGTAAACAATATCAGGCTGCGGCCAAACAGGTCCAAGCGCGCGATTATGCGCTCGAGGAAGCGGTGCCGCTGCTGCAGAAAATCAAGTACGCGAAGTTCGATGAGACCGTAGAAGTCCATCTGCGCCTGGGCGTGGACCCCAAACATGCCGACCAGATGGTGCGCGGGACCGTGGTTATGCCCAATGGCTTGGGCAAGTCCAAGAAAGTTCTGGTTATCGCCGGTGGCGACAAGCAAAAAGAAGCCGAAGAAGCCGGCGCCGATTTCGTGGGCGGCGAGAACATGGTCAACAAGATCCAATCCGAAAGCTGGACGGATTACGACGCCGTGATCGCCACACCCGATATGATGCGCTCGGTCGGCAAACTCGGCAAAATCTTGGGCCCGCGCGGGCTGATGCCCAATCCGAAGACCGGTACGGTCACACAGGACGTGGCGAAAGCCATCAGGGAAATCAAGGCCGGCAAAGTGGAATTTCGCGTGGACAAAACCGGCATCATTCACGCGCCTGTCGGCAAAATCAGTTTCACATCGGAGAAGCTGGTTGAAAACGCTTCCAGCCTGATTAGCGCCGTAGTCAAAGCCAAACCGGCCGCGGCCAAAGGCAAGTACGTGAAGAGCGCGACCCTTTGCTCGACCATGGGGCCGGGCGTATCCCTGGATGTGACGATATTCAGCGCCAAGGCGGCCGTCTAGTTCCCTCGCGGGTGTCGAAATGAAGAAAAAAGCAGATAAGAAAAAGGATCTCGAAGCATTGCGCCAGGATCTGCAGGCGTCACAGAACCTATTTGTCACGGGTTACGAAAAATTGCGCGTCGCGCAGGATTTCGAATTGCGCAAGACCATTCGCGCCGCCGGCGGCAAGTACCGCGTGATTAAGAACAACATCGCCGAGAAAGCATCCGAGGGCACGGCCGCCGAAGAGCTTTTGAAGAACTTGCGGGGCATGACCTCGCTGGCCTACACCACCTCCGATCCGGTGGCTTTGGCGAAAGCTCTCACAGCCTACGCCAAAACGAATCCGGCGTTTACGTTTAAGGCGGGCCTGGTCGAAGGCCGGGTCATCGACGTCAAGGCAATCGGCGATTTGGCTAGCATGCCCCCGAAAGAGGAAATCTTCGCCAAGCTGCTGTTCCTGATCAATTCCCCGGCGCAGCGGCTGGCTTCGGCTTTGGGCGCGGTGGGTCGAAACCTTGCGGTGGTCCTCGATCAAGGGTGCAAGGAAAGCAAATTTAAGTGAAGTAGGACAGGCCCCTGGCCTGTTCTGGACAGGCCGGGAGGCCTGTCCTACCAGTTTTGGAGATAGGAGTCTTTAGGAAAATGGCGGACATCAACACAATTGCGGATCAGATTCAAGGCTTGACGCTTCTCGAAGCTTCTCAACTCGTCAAGCTGCTGGAAGAAAAACTGGGTGTATCGGCTGCTGCTGCGGCTCCCGTAATGGCGGCCGGCGGCGGCGCGGCGGCAGCGGCAGCGCCCGCAGTCGAGGAAAAGACCGAATTCTCCGTGGTTCTCACGGTGGTCGGCGCCAACAAGATCAACGTCATCAAAGCGGTACGCGAAGTCACCAGCCTGGGCCTGAAAGAAGCCAAGGACCTGGTGGACGGCGCTCCCAAACCGATCAAGGAAGGCGTCAGTAAGGACGAAGCGGAAACCATCAAGAAGAAGTTCACCGATGCCGGCGCCACTGTCGAAGTGAAATAGGGGAGCGGGTTCAATTCCTGCAAGTTGCTGGAACTAATTGGTTTATTTTCAGTTCCAGGGTTGCTGTTGACGACTGGGGTGAGACTCTGGTAGGATTGACGGTTGGGATCTTCATCTTTCAACCGAAGTCGATCCCATTGGTGACTGTGAATTTTGGATCCTGGCAGTTAAATTGCAGTTGGTTCGCGACTGCAACGAGAGGATTTGCGTCCCGTTTAGCGTCCGCACTTCCGGCTCAGGATTCGTGTGCCCTTCGTGGCCTTCTCTCCCGCCCTTCTCAGCATTTCTCGCTGACGACTTCGACCCGGCGCTTGCAGCCAACAACGTCCCGGTTCCAGTCCGGTTCTCGCTCTTCGATTACATATTGGCGTCTCCCAGGAGCGGGCTCGTCCGGGTTGGCATGTGTTTTTTGTGGTTTGTAGCCTTTTTTGCTTAGGTTGTTCGGCCCTCAGGAGTTTAAAGAAGACATGGATATTCAAAACAGCGGTGCCGCCTCCGAGCGAGTTGATTTTTCCAAGATCAAGACTTCGATCCCGATTCCGAACCTCATTGAGGTTCAAAAGAATTCATACGAGCGCTTCTTGCAGATGGACCTGCTTCCCAATGAACGGGAAGATACCGGCCTGCAGACGGTTTTCAGCTCGGTCTTCCCGATTTCCGATTTCCGCGGCGTGAGCGAGTTAGAGTTCGTCGACTATTCCATCGGTAACTGGGAGTGCAAGTGCGGCAATCTGAAAGGCCTGCATCATCTGCGCTCAACCTGCCGGAACTGCGGCGCTACAATTCGCACCGATCCGTTCCACGCCGGCGATGTGCTTTGCCACCATTGCGGCACCTTCAACAAGAACGTGGTTACGTTCTGCAACAAGTGCGGCGACCCTGTGGGGCTGCAACTCAAGTACGACATGGTCGAGTGCCAGGAACGCGGTATGACGTACGCCGCGCCCCTAAAGGTCACCATAAGGCTCACCGTTTACGCCAAGGACCCCACCACCGGCGTCAAAAGCGTCCGCGACATCAAGGAACAGGAAGTTTTCTTCGGTGAAATCCCGCTGATGACCGACAATGGCACCTTCATCATCAATGGCACCGAGCGCGTCATCGTATCCCAGTTGCATCGCTCCCCAGGCGTGTTTTTCGAACGCGTACCCGCGCAGGGTTACTTCCTGGGTAAGATCATTCCGTACCGCGGAAGCTGGGTCGAGTTCGAATACGATATCAAGAACCTGCTGTATGTACGTATCGACCGCAAACGCAAATTCTACGGTTCAGTATTTCTGCGCGCCTTGGGCTTCAAGACCGACGAACAGGCGTTGCGGGCCTTCTATACCATCGACCGGATCTCCATTAAGGACAGCAAGCTTTATTGGAACCTCTATAACAAAGAGGGCGTGCTCACCAACGGTCTCACTGGCCTGAAACTGTCGCACGCTATCGTGGCCAAGGGTGGCGAGACCATCGTCGGCCAAGGCAAGAAAATTACGGCCACCTTGCTGAAGAACATTCAGGCGTCTAAGATCCAGCAGACCGAGATCGCCCCCAACGACCTGGAAGGCGCTTACATCGCCGCGGACGTGGTAGACATGGCCACCGGTGAAGTCCTGATCGATGCCAACAACGAGTTGACCACTACCGGCGTCCAGAAATTGATGGAAGCCGGCATCGAGGAATTCGAAGTTTTCTTCCCCGAGCGGGATGACGTAGGCACCGTCATTTCCGCCACGTTGCGCAAAGACAGCGTGAAGGCCCAAAACGAAGCGCTGATCGAAATATACCGCAAGCTGCGTCCCGGCGATCCGCCCACGCTGGACACCGCCACGCAGTTGTTCCAAGGCATGTTCTTCGATGCGCGCAAGTACGATTTCTCGCGCGTGGGCCGCATGAAGTTCAATATCAAGCTGTTCGACCGGGCCGACGCCACCCCGCTCGACAAGCGCACCCTGGACCCCGAGGATTTTCGCGCCACCATCAAGTACCTGCTCAAGCTGCGCAAAGGCATCGGCGCAGTCGACGATATCGATCATCTGGGGAATCGCCGCGTACGTGCCGTAGGCGAATTGCTGGAAAACCAGTTCCGCATCGGCTTGGTGCGCATGGAGCGTGCCATTAAAGAGAAGATGTCCGTCTACCAGGAAATGTCCACGGCCATGCCGCACGACCTGGTGAATGCCAAGCCGGTCATGGCGGCCATTCGCGAATTTTTCGGATCCAGCCAACTGTCGCAATTCATGGATCAGACCAATCCGCTGTCGGAGATTACACACAAACGGCGTCTCTCGGCGCTAGGTCCTGGCGGTCTGTCTCGCGAGCGCGCCGGCTTCGAAGTTCGCGACGTGCACCCCACGCATTACGGCCGCATCTGCCCCATCGAGACGCCCGAAGGCCCCAACATCGGTCTGATCTCGTCGCTTTCCTGTTTTGCGTGCATCAACGAATACGGCTTCATCGAAAGCCCCTACCGCAAGGTGCTGAAGGGCGTAGTGGTGGATGAGATCAAGATTCTCAATCCCGGCGACACGCAGTACAAGGTGGGCGACATCGTGCGCCGCGCCGACATCGAAAAATCGAACGCCGGTCTGGCCGCCAAGAAACAGCCGGCCGAGTACGAAGCGCATTGTGAGTATCTCTCCGCCTGGGAGGAAGACAAATATACGGTCGCCCAGGCCAACGTGGAACTCGACGAGAACGGCCGCATCGTTCCGGACCTTTGCAACACCCGCCAGGCGGGCAATTTCGTGCTGAAGCACCGCGATGAAATCGAGTACATCGACGTTAGCCCCAAGCAACTCGTCTCAGTGGCCGCCAGCTTGATCCCGTTCCTGGAAAATGACGACGCCAACCGCGCGCTGATGGGTTCCAATATGCAACGCCAGGCTGTGCCGTTATTGCGCGCCGACGCCCCCTACGTGGGCACCGGCATGGAGCGCGTCACCGCCCGCGATTCTGGCGCAGTGGTGCTCTGCAAACGCGCCGGCATTGTCGATTCGGTCGATTCCGAGCGCATCATTGTGCGCGTGGAAGGCGGCGCGGCGCATGAAGGGCAGCTCTCCCGCGAGGTGGGCGCGGATATCTACCAGCTCACCAAGTTCAAGCGCTCGAACCAGAACACCTGCATCAACCAGAAGCCTATCGTGGCCATGGGACAGCGCGTGACAAAGGCGCAGGTGCTGGCAGACGGTCCTTGCACCGACATGGGCGAGTTGGCCCTCGGCCGCAATGTGCTGGTAGCCTTCATGCCCTGGCGCGGCTGCAATTTTGAAGACGCCATCCTGGTCAGCGAAAAGCTGGTCAAGGAAGATTACTACACCTCGATTCATATTGAAGAGTTCGAGATCGAGGGCCGCGATACCAAGCTGGGTCCGGAGGAAATCACGCGCGACATCCCCAATATCGCGGATTCCTTCCTGCGCAACCTGGATGAAAGCGGCGTGATCCGCATCGGCGCGACCGTGAAGCCCGGCGACATCCTGGTGGGCAAAGTGACTCCCAAGGGAGAAACCCAGCTCACCCCCGAAGAGAAATTGCTGCGCGCCATCTTCGGCGAAAAGGCCGGCGACGTGAAGGACGCTTCGCTCTACTGCCCGCCCGGTATCGAGGGCACGGTGGTGGATTGCAAGATCTTCTCGCGCAAGGGGCAGGAAAAGGACGAGCGTTCCAGGGCCATCGAAGAATCCCAGATCGCGCGCCTGCAGCGCAATTTACAGGACGAAATCCGCATCTTGACCGACGAGCGCGCCAAGCGCTTGGGCAATCTTCTGGAAGGCAAGCGGCTGCTGGCGGATCTGCACGACGAGAAGACCAACAAGCGCCTGCTGGCCAAAGATACGGATCTGACCCGTGAGCTCATCGAGAAGATGAAATCGCGCGACTTGAAGCGCATGCGCTTCAAAGACAAGGATCCGCGCGTCAACGAGCAAATCGACGAAATCGAGGAGATGACCTCGCGCCAGATCGCGGTGCTTGAAAAGATCACCGACGAGAAAGTGGCCAAGCTGCGGAAGGGCGACGAATTGCCGCCCGGCGTGATCAAGCTGGTCAAGGTCTACATCGCCATGAAGCGTAAGCTTTCTGTGGGCGACAAGATGGCCGGCCGCCACGGAAACAAGGGCGTGATCGCGCGTATTCTTCCCGACGAGGACATGCCGTACCTCCCGGATGGAACGCCGGTCGAAATCGTGTTGAATCCGTTGGGTGTACCGTCCCGTATGAACGTGGGTCAGATTCTGGAGACCCACTTGGGATGGGCGGCCAAAGCGCTGGGCTTGCACTACGCCACGCCTGTATTCGACGGCGCGACCGAGCGCGAAATCAAGAAAGCGCTCACCGACGCGAATCTGCCGAAGGACGGCAAGACGGCGCTTTACGACGGCCTTACCGGCCAGCCCTTCGAGCAGCCGGTGACGGTTGGCTACATCTACATGCTGAAGCTGTCGCACCTGGTCGATGACAAGATTCACGCGCGCTCCATCGGGCCATACTCGCTGATCACGCAGCAGCCTTTGGGCGGCAAGGCGCAGTTCGGCGGGCAGCGCTTCGGCGAAATGGAAGTATGGGCACTGGAAGCTTACGGCGCCGCATACATCCTGCAGGAGTTGCTCACGGCCAAGTCCGACGACGTATACGGCCGCGCGAAGATTTACGAGGCTATCGTCAAGGGCGAAGCCGCCATTGAACCGGGTGTGCCGGAGTCGTTCAACGTGCTCATCCGCGAGTTGCAGTCGTTGTGCCTGGACGTGGAGTTGATGAAGAAGGCGCCGCACGAAGTATTGGATATGGCGCCCGCAGCGGATTAAGAAGAGGCCAGGAGTCGGAAGTCAGGAGACAGAAGTCGAAGCTCGCTGGCTAACATTCTGACTTCTGTCTTCTGACTTCTGTCTTCTTTTTGGAGGCTTAATGAGATCTTCTCCCTACGATAGAGCAAATTTGATCGCCGATTTCGATTCCATTCGAATCAGTTTGGCATCTCCCGAAAAGATCCGCAGCTGGTCCCACGGGGAAGTTACCAAGCCGGAGACCATCAACTACCGGACCTTCAAGCCGGAGCGCGACGGTCTGTTCTGCGCGCGCATCTTCGGACCTACCCAGGATTGGGAATGCTTGTGCGGCAAGTACAAACGCATGAAGCATCGCGGCGTCATCTGCGATAAGTGCGGCGTGGAAGTTACCCTCGCCCGCGTGCGCCGCGAACGGCTGGGCCACATCGAACTAGCCAGTCCCTGCTCGCACGTCTGGTTCTTCAAGGGTCTGCCGAGCCGCATCGGCCACCTGCTGGACATCACCTTGCGCGAGTTGGAGCGCGTGCTGTATTTCGAAGCTTTCGTGGTCGTCGACGCGGGCGAAGTGCCCGAGTTGACCCGCGGCGAAGTGATCACCGACGAGCGCAAACGCCAGCTTGACCAGGAGTTTCCCGGCAAGTTCGTAGCCATGATGGGCGCGGAAGGCATCAAAGAGCTGCTCAAGAAAGTGGACGTCGAATTCCTCAGCGAAGACATTCGCACGAAGATGAAGACCGAAACTTCCCAGCAGAAGAAGCTGAAGTTCGCCAAGCGCCTGCGCGTCGTGGAATCCTTCCGCAAATCGGGCAACAAGCCCGAATGGATGATTCTGGATGTAATTCCGGTGATCCCGCCGGAGTTGCGTCCGCTGGTGCCGCTGGATGGCGGGCGCTTCGCGACCTCCGATCTCAACGATCTGTATCGCCGCGTCATCAACCGCAATAATCGCTTGAAAAAGCTGATCGAGCTGCACGCACCCGACGTGATCGTGCGCAATGAAAAGCGCATGCTGCAGGAAGCCGTGGACGCGCTGTTCGATAACGGTCGCCGCGGCCGTGTGCTGCGCGGCGCCAACAATCGCCCGCTGAAGTCGCTCTCCGATACGCTGAAAGGCAAACAGGGCCGCTTCCGCCAGAACCTTCTGGGTAAGCGCGTCGATTATTCCGGCCGTTCCGTCATCGTAGTGGGTCCGGAACTGAAGCTGAACCAGTGCGGTCTGCCCAAGAAGATGGCGCTTGAACTGTTCAAGCCGTTCATCTATCACCGCCTGGAACAGCGCGGCCATTGCACCACCATCAAGCAAGCCAAGGAACTCGTCGAGCAGCAGGACCCGGTGGTTTGGGACATTCTCGAAGAAGTCATCAAGGATCACCCCATTCTGCTGAACCGCGCTCCCACGCTGCACCGCTTGGGCATCCAGGCCTTCGAGCCGGTCCTGGTGGAAGGCAAAGCCATCAAGATCCATCCGCTGGTCTGCACTGCTTTCAACGCGGATTTCGATGGCGACCAGATGGCGGTACACATCCCGCTGTCTCCGGAAGCCCAGATTGAAGCTTCCACGCTGATGCTGTCTTCGAACAATATTCTTTCGCCGGCGCATGGCGGTCCCATCGCGGTGCCCACGCAGGATATGGTGCTGGGCTGCTACTACCTGACCAAGGCGCGCCCCGGCACCAAGGGCGAGGGCCGCACTTTCGCGTCCGTCGAAGACGTGCTGATCGCGCTCGAAATGGGCGAGGTCGAAACGCTGACCCCTATTAAGCTGCGCTACACCGGCAAGGTCATCGATCTGGTGCACGCGTTCGACAACCAGAACATGCTGCATACCGAGCCGATCGAGTTCGTGAAGCAGTACATGGAAACCACCGTCGGCCGCGTGATCCTGAACGATCAACTGCCGGTGGACATGCCTTTCATCAACGGCCTGTTGAAGAAGAAGGGCTTGGCCCAGCTTGTGCAATATTGCTACTTGAAGTTCGGGCTGGTCGTCACCGTGCAAATGCTCGATCAAGTCAAGTCTTTGGGCTTCCTCTATGCCACCCGCGCGGGCATCTCGATCGGCATCGACGACATGGTCGTGCCTTCCGAAAAGGCCGGATTGGTGCGCGAAGCTGAAAAGGAAGTGGTGGCCGTCGAGAACCAGTATCAGGACGGCGCCATCACTCACGGCGAGCGCTACAACAAAATCATCGAAATCTGGTCGAAGGTAACCGAAAAAGTTTCCGACGAAATGTTCCAGGCCATGGAAGAGGACGACCGCACCGGTCGTTACCTCAACCCGATTTACATCATGGCCGACTCCGGCGCGCGCGGTTCCAAACAGCAGATCCGCCAGCTTTCCGGCATGCGCGGCTTGATGGCCAAGCCATCCGGCGAGATCATCGAGACCCCCATCACCGCCAACTTCCGCGAAGGCCTCAACGTGCTGCAGTACTTCATCTCCACGCACGGTGCGCGAAAGGGATTGGCTGATACGGCTCTAAAGACGGCCGATTCCGGCTATCTGACCCGCCGCCTGGTGGACGTTTCCCAGGACGTGATCATCGCTGAAACGGATTGCGGCACCACTGAAGGCATCTACGTGGAGCCGATCATCGAATCCGGCGAAATCATCGAGCCGCTGCGAGACCGCATCGTGGGCCGTGTGGCGCTCGAGGATCAGAAGGACTACGAAGGCAATGTGATCGTGGCCGTGAATCAGGAGATCACCGAAGACTTGGCCGCCGCCATTCAAGCTGCCGGCATCGAGCGCGTCAAGATCCGTTCGGTGCTCACTTGCGAATCGAAGCGCGGCGTGTGCGTGATGTGCTACGGCCGCAACCTGGCTTCCGGCCGGTTGGTCGAGCGGGGCGAAGCGGTGGGTGTGATCGCGGCGCAGTCCATCGGCGAACCCGGTACGCAGCTCACCATGCGTACCTTCCACATCGGCGGAACGGCTTCACGAATTTCGGAGCAATCTACCCAGGATTCGAAGTCCGACGGCTTTGCCCGCTACATCGGCGTGCAATCCGTGCGCAGCAAGGGGGGCGACCTGATCGCCATGAACCGCAACGGGATCATGGCCGTGGTCGACGACAAGGGCCGCGAAAAAGAGCGCTATCAGATGGTATACGGCGCCAAGATTCTGGTGGAAGACGGCGGTCCGGTCAAGGCCAACCAGATCCTGCTCGAATGGGATCCGTACACCTTCTCCATCCTGACCGAAGTCACCGGCAGCGTACATTTCAAAGACCTGCTGGAAGGCATGACCATGCAGGAGCAGTTGGATGAAGTCACCGGCATGTCCCAGCTCGTGGTGGTCGATTCTCCCGACGAGAAGCGGCAGCCCATGGTCATCGTGCGGCCCGACACCGCGCTCGGCAGCAAATCCGAAGCCAAGAAGTACCTGATGCCGACCCACGCGCACTTGATGGTGCGCGACAGCGAAGAAGTCCACGCAGGCGACGTGCTGGCCAAGATCCCGCGCGAAACCACCAAGACCAAGGACATTACCGGCGGTCTGCCGCGCGTGGTGGAATTGTTTGAAGCCCGCAAGCCGCGCGAGACGGCCATCATGGCCGAAATCAACGGCGCGGTAAAGTACGGCGAAGTCAGCAAGGGACAGCGCAAGATCTACGTGGTCGGCGACGGCGGCGAACAGCGCGAATACTCGCTGCCGCGCGGCGTCCACATCAATGTGCAGGAGGGCGAGAAGGTGAAAGCCGGCGACCCTCTTATGGACGGTCCCCGCAACCCGCACGACATTCTGGATGTTCTCGGCGAGAAGGAATTGCAGAAGTACCTGGTGAACGAGATTCAGGAAGTCTACCGGTTGCAGGGTGTCAATATCAACGACAAGCACCTGGAAGTTGTGGTCCGCCAGATGATGCGCTGGGTGAAGGTCGAAGATATCGGCGATACGGAATTTCTGCCGGAAGAAGTAGTGGACAAGTTCCGCTTCCGTGCGATCAACCAACTTACCGTGGAGTCCGGCGGACGGCCGGCGAAGGGCCGGGCGGTGCTGCTGGGTATTACCAAGGCGTCGCTCTCCACCGATTCGTTCATTTCGGCGGCATCCTTCCAGGAAACCACCCGCGTGCTCACCGAAGCCGCTATCAACGGCAAGGTGGACTACCTGCGCGGCCTGAAGGAGAACGTGATCATGGGCCGCTTGGTGCCGGCGGGAACCGGCATGGAATATTACCGGCGCGTGAAGATCGCCGGCGAGGACGTGGTGGAAGAGCCGGTGGTGGAGCCATCGCTCGAATCCATCCCCGGTTACGACGAAGAGGCCCGCATTCAGTACGCGGGAGGCTTGACCGAAAATTCCGGCGACGACTCGTTGGCGGAGTAGTTTGTGGGGCGGGCGTCCACGCCTGCGGCGGGTCTTCGGACCCGCCCGCCCCGCTTGTTTTTTGAAGCCCGCGGCGCCCAGCGTCGCGTCCAATAATTATATGTTAGACATCACATTTTGTCCGACTTGCGGAAGCGATGAAATCAAGAAGGTACGCCGTAACTGGACCGGCGAATACCAAGGGAAGACATATACCATCCCGGATCTCGAATTCCACCAATGTCCAGTCTGCTGGGAAAGGGTTCTTGACCGCGAAGCGTTGCGAAGAATCAAAGCGCGCGTTCCGGCCGTGGAGCAGTCGCGGCTTATGGCGCGATCCGCGTGAGCGGTAATCATGGAGCAAGTTAGAGTTTCCTCCAAGGGCCAGATCGCGATTCCAAAAGCGGTTCGCGACCGCATGAACCTATCGGCGGGCGCCAAGCTTACGGTCGAAGTTCGCGGACATGAAATTGTGCTATCCAAAGAGCCCCCCTGGAATAAGCTGCATGGCGCCGCTGGCGGCGCCCTGCTAGCTGCCTTCGCCCTACACAAGAAGCGGGAGCGCGAGCATGAAGACTCGCGTCCTTGATTCGTGGGCGATCCTGGAGTGCATGAACGGCAGAAAACCGGCGGAAGCCTTCGTGACCGCGTTGCTTTGGGAGGGTGAAGAAGGGAAAGCTCGACTCCTGATGAGCGCCATCAATGTCGGCGAGGTTTATGAACGAGGACATCTGGAACGCTGCACTGCTGAAGGGTCTATTCCCGATTTCATACGCCGATGCGTTTGCCGCGGCCCTTGCCCGGAAACACAATTGCCGGCTCGTCACCGGCGATCCGGAATTCCGGTTCGTCGATCGATTGGAGCTCGACTGGATCGGGCGCGGGTAAACATCTCGATCGCCCACTCAATCCCCCAAGAACTTCCCGATGGGTCGCAACCCTGTCACGTTGTCGCAAACAGCCTTGAACGCCGCCGTCATCGGAATCGCGAGCAGCAGCCCCGGCGCGTCCCACAGAAATCCCCAAATCATCAGCGAAAATGTCACCGCCAGGGGATTCAAATGCACCCGCGACCCCACAATCTTGGGATACAACAGGTTTAGCGCCAGCAGATGGAAACCGCTCACTATCGCGACCACTAATAAATAGCCGGAAATGGTTTTATAGGCCGTTAGCGCCACGAACAGGGGCGGCAGCACCGCCAGCGGCAGGCCCACATACGGCACCAGACTCAGGAAGCCGCTCAGCGGTCCGACCAGCATCGCGTATGGCAGGTGAACGATCCAAAACGCCAGTGAACTCGCGGCCGCCAGCAGCAGCCCCAGCACCGAATTCCCGACCACGAAAGCGCGCACCATGTCGGCGATCCCCTGCAGGCTGCGTGCCGCCGCCGCCCGGTCTTCGCCCTGGAAGAATTGCAGAAAGCTGCGATGGATGTGGTCGTGCCAGCTCAGCATGAAGTACACCAGAAAAGGTACAAAGGAAGCCATCAGGACGATCTGGTAAAACGATCCCAAACGCACCGAGATGAAGTCCTTGATCGGCGATGAATCCGCGTGAATGCGAACCTCCGGAATGGCGCCCGGGACGGCCGGAACCACAGCATCCGGCGCGCGCCGCTTTTTCCGCGGCGGCTCCGGAGCCGGCGGCGGCTGCTTACGGGCGGGCATCACCAGCAGGTAGGTCCTTTGTTCGACGCCCTCCACCTGCTGGGTCACATTTTCCACCAGATCGCCGATGCGCTGGCTGTACGCAGGCAGGTCCGCGGCCAAGCCCGAGAACTCCGAGTAGGCGCCCATACCCATCAGGTACAGGAGCGCAAGAGCCGCGCCGCACACCACGAAGCTTGCCAACGAGCGCGGAAACCGAATGCGGACCAACAGCGTGACAAAAGGCTCCAGGATGAAGGCGAGCATCACTGCCACCATGGAAGTGATAAACAAAACCCGTCCGAAGTAGAGGATAGCGATCACGACGCCCAGCGCCACCAGCGGCAACGCAATATTGCGCACTTCCCGCTCGGCGGCGCGCAGGGGCTTGGACAATGTAGCCACGAAGCGAAGAGATCCTTGTCTCGAATCTACCACGCCCGCGTTTATAATGAAATTGGCTTATCGCCGCATGCCACCCGAGAGACGCATCAGACCCCGTATTATGGCCCTCGATCTGGGAAGGAAACGCATCGGGATGGCCATCAGCGATCCCCTGGGACTGACCGCGCAAGGGCTACCCAACCTGGAGCGCACCACCAAGCGCGCCGATCTGGCCGAGCTTGCCCGCCAGGTGCGGGAGCATAACGTCGCGCTCATCCTGATTGGAAACCCGCTGCACATGAGCGGCGTCGAAGGCCGCCAGTCCGCCTGGGTGCGGGAGTTCGCCGACGCGCTCACCACGTATGCCGGCCGTCCAGTGCGCCTGTGGGATGAGCGCCTCACCACTGTGGAAGCATCCCGCGTCTTGCGCGCCAGCGGCATCAGCATTCAGAAGCGCGCCCGCGCCGTCGACAGGCTCTCAGCCGTCATCCTGCTGCAAAGCTACTTGGATTCCCTGTGAGGTTCTTTCGCCGGCTCACGCTGGTCCTTCTGTGCGTCGTGGGTGCGGTAGCTTACATCGGGATCAATCTGAATACGCCCTACGCCGGCTTCAACCGGGAGGCATTCGTGGATCTGCCCAAGGGTACCGGAGCCCGTCAGATGGCCGCGCTGCTGCAGAATTCCGGCGTCATCCGTCACGCCTGGGCGTTCCTGGCAGTGCGCGCGCTCCGCCGTGGAGCCACGCTCCAGGCCGGGGAATATCGCTTCGCCGCGCCGGCATCCGTTCTGGAGATTTTCGGTCGCATCGAGCGCGGCGACATCTTTTACTACGAACTTGTGGTGCCCGAAGGCAAGAACATGTTCGATATCGCCGCGTCGGCAGAGCGGCTTGGCCTGTTTCCGGCGGGGCGATTTCTGGAGGCGGCCCGTAACCCCGCGGCTATCCACGATCTCGACCCGCAAGCGCCCACTTTGGAAGGCTACTTGTTCCCGAATACTTATCGCCTGAGCCGCAATACCACGCCCGAGCAATTGTGCGTGACGATGACCGCCAAATTTCGCGAAGTCTGGCGCGGCCTGGGCACAGATGCCTCCGTACACCGCACCGTCACGCTGGCCTCACTCGTCGAAAAGGAAGGCAAGCTGCCGGAAGAGCGGCCCATCATCGCTTCTGTTTTCACCCGCCGCTTATCCATCGGGATGAAACTCGATTGCGATCCAACCACCATCTACGCGGCGCTGCTCGCCGGTAACTATCGCGGCGCTATCCACAAATCCGACTTGGCCAGCGGCGACCCGTATAATACCTACCAACATGCCGGCCTACCGCCTGGCCCGATCGCCAATCCGGGAGTGGCATCGATAGCCGCGGTGCTGCACCCGGCCGACACGGACTTTCTTTATTTCGTGGCGCGCGCGGATGGTTCCGGCGGCCACAATTTTTCCGCCAATCTTGCGGCCCACGAGGCTAATATCGCCAAATACCGCCGCGCTACCGCCCAGCATCCCTGAGTGCCTCTCAGCCCGCAAACTCGCCCTCAAGGGAGCATTCACGAAGCCGGGCATCGGGAAGCGCCTGATCATCGCATGATGTCGGCGCAGGGGCTAAAATGGGCTGAACCCGATGGACTTGCATCAGCTTCGAGTATTTCAGGCGGCGGTCAAGAGCGGAGGTTTCACCCGCGCCAGCGAGCAAATGCATCTATCGCAATCCACGGTGAGCCAGCATATCAAGCTGCTGGAGGAGGAACTGGGGTGCCCGCTCTTCCTGCGTGTGGGGAAGCGGGTGCAGGTCACCGAGGCCGGCCGCGTGTTGCTGCAGTATGCCGAAACCATTTTCCGCGATCTAAAGAACGCCGAGATGGCCGTGCGCGAGATGAATGCCATGCAGCGCGGCACCGTGCGGCTAGGAGTGGGACCCACCACGCTCACTTACCGGCTGCCGCACGTACTGGGAGATTACTCGCGGCGTTTTCCCGATATCGAGTTAATCGTCCTGGCCGGCACCACGGAGTTCCTCCTGGATAACCTGCAATCGCAGCATCTGGATCTGGCGGTGGTGATGCAGACCGCAGCGCGGCCCGGCCTCACCGTTACCCCGCTCGGCTATGAGGAGATGATCGTCGTAGTGAACCGGGAGCACCCCCTGGCCCGCCAGAAAACCGTCGAGCCGGCGGATCTCGCCTCCTTGCGCTTCATCCTTTACGAGAAGCACACGGCCATGCAGAACGTGATCGACCGCTACTTCGAGACGCTGGGCATCGCCCCGCGCATCGCCATGGAGGTGGAGAACAACGAGGCCATCAAGAGCCTGGTACGGGCCGGCTTGGGGGCATCCATCATGCCGCTCTGCGCGGTGGAGCACGAGTCGGCGGACGCCCCCCTGCGCGTGCTGCGCGTGAAAGGCAAGCCATTAACCCGCGAGCTGCAGATGGTATCCGTCAGCGCCGCGATCCTGCCCAAGGCGATCCGCGAGTTGGCCGCCTCTCTGCTGGCTGCGCTGGGCGGCCGGCGCGGCAAGCTGGCCCCGCCGAAACCAATCGGCCACAACGATTAATCTCAGCGAATTAATCTATTGGACAGAAGGGATGGATTTTCAGTATCTTATTTTCCAGGCACTGCCGGGTTTCGGGGGTGATTCTGCCCGGTCAAACCAAGTGGATTATAGAGGGAGGCAAGGGATGTCCAAGTCGACTCTGGCAGTATCGTCTCTATCCGTGCTCTTGTTGCTGTGGGCGCCGGCCGCGCGCACGCAAACGGTAGCGGTCGCGGAAGTCAGTGGCACTGTAACCGACCCAACCGGCGCAGCCATTGCCGGAGCGGCCGTCACCATGACGGAAACCGACAAAAGGGTAGTGCGGTCCACCGTCACGGATTCCCTGGGAAATTATGCGCTGCCGGAGTTGCCGGTGGGACCTTACCGGCTCGAAGTGCGCGCGAGCGGGTTTAAGGACCACGTGGAATCCGGGCTGGTGTTGGAGGTTGCCAACAACATCCAAGTCAATGTAGCCATGCAAGTCGGCTCCGTGAACGAAACCGTGGAAGTGAAGGCCAACGCGGATCTGCCGCTCGACGGGCGGCAGGCGACCCAGTTGATTCTTACCCTGGGGGCGTCATCGTACGGCGACGCCGGCGATACGGGCAGCAAGACCTTCTGGAGCTCCACCCGGATTTCGGTGGCGGGCGGACAAGGCAATGGCACAGCCTATCTGCTGGATGGCGGCGACAACACAGATGCCATGTCCAACGTGAACATGCCGTTCCCCTTTCCCGATGCGCTGCAGGAGTTCAGCGTGGATACCAACGCGGTGTCGTCGCGCTTCGGCACGCATCCCGGGGCCACCGTCAATGCGGTCACTAAGTCCGGATCGAATGCATTCCATGGCGATCTTTTCGAATACATCCGGAACGGCGATATGGACGCGCGCAACTTCTTCGCGCCGGTTCACGACAGCCTGAAGCGGAACCAGTTCGGCGGCACTGGAGGCGGCAAAATCATCACGGATAAGCTATTCTTTTTCGGCGGGTATCAGGGTACCCGCAACCGCTCCAATCCACCGCAGTCGATCGCGTATATCCCCACTGAAGCCGCGCTGGACGGAGACTTCAGCACGCTGGCCGGGGCCGGTTGCCAGTCGAGCGGAAAGGCGCTGACGCTGAAGGACCCCAGCACGGGAACGCCGTATCCGGGCAACATCATACCGCAGACGGATCTCAACCCGGTGGCCATCGCCATGGCATCGAAGTATCTGCCGGTCAGTTCGGCCACCGATTGCGGCAAGGTCACTTACGGCATCCCAGTCACCGGCGACGAGGACCAGTTGATCGGGCGCGTCGATTATGTGCAGAGCGCGAA
>JBEKTJ010000032.1:0-42246 GCA_049516155.1 Bryobacteraceae bacterium | reverse complement strand
TTCTCATATTCTCCGACGTTCGGACCGTCCGCGCTCTGGTCCAGTTTCAGAGCCTTTGGAGTGTGCCCCCGGCACGTTCCCGTGCTGAAAGGCGGCTGCGGGCAGGATTGCCCGCCCTCCAAAATCCAAACTGGCCCACTACTGGGGTTTCGGGTAGAGATCGGCAAGAGCGGGTGGCATGTTCCGTTACACGCCCCGGCTCATGGCAATCGTCTGATTTCGAGCGCAGAATGAGGGTGAGATGACGCCACGCCGCAATCCCGGCTTACGCAGTCCTAGGCAACGTGAAATAGAATGTCGCCCCTTTGCCCAGCTCCGATTCGACCCATATGCGGCCGTCATGGCGGCTCACGATCTTCCGGCAAATGGCTAGGCCCATGCCGCTTCCGGAGCTTCTATCCCGCGGCTGAAGGATCTTGAAAATACCGAAGACTTTCTCCGCGTACAGGGGATCGATTCCGGTGCCGTTGTCCCTTACGGAGAAGAGCCACTCGCCGCTTCCGGCCTCCGCCGAAATGTGTATGCGGGGAACCTCTTCGCCGCGATACTTGATGGCGTTGACCAGCAGATTTTGAAACAGGCGGGTCAACTGCACCGCGTCTCCAGTTACCGCCGGTAAAGGTTCGCGCGTGATGGCCGCGCCGCTCTCGTCGACCAACGATCGCAGATTACTGATGGCGTCGTCCAAGACCGTTTCACAAGATAGCTTCGTGAAGAAATCGGCGCCGCGGGCCTCGATCTGCGAGAAGTCCAGCAAATCGTGGATCAGCCGTTCCATGCGGTCCGCGCTTCCCACGATGAAGTTGATGAATTGGTCCGCGTCCCCTTGAAGCTGCCCTTTATAGCGCTTCGCCAGCAGTTGGGCGTAAATGGAGACAGTGCGCAGCGGTTCCTGCAGATCGTGGCTGGCGATATAAGCAAACTGCTGCAGTTCCTCGTTGGAACGTAGCAGCGCCTCAGTGCGCTCCAAGACCCGCTCTTCCAGGTGGGCGTTCAATTGGCGAATCTGCTCCTCGGTTCTCTTGCGCTCGCTGATGTCGCGTATGGCGCTGGTGATTACCATGCCTTCGTCGGTATGCAAAGGGCTGAAGGTGACCTCTACTGGAAACGGCGCGCGGTTTTCCGGAAACGCCAGCAACTCCACGCTGCGCGCGACGGCTTCCATCGCCGGCGCGCGAAAACCTTCATCCCAGGCCGCCGGCAGACGGAACCCCCAGCCGTGCACCAGAGTTCGGATGTCTTTGGATATCAGCTTGTCCCGGCCGCAGTTGAAGAGCACCTCGGTTCGTGAATTTACCATCACCACTGTACCGTCGTCACGGCACATCACCATCGCGTCGGGCGCAGCTTCCAATAGCGACCGGAATCGCTGCTCGGCCTTTTGCAGCACCTCTGCTTGCTTGCGCAATTCATCGGCTTGTTCCTTCAGCTTCGCGTTGCCGCGGCTGAGATCCACAAAGACCGCCACTTTGGAACGGAGCACTTCGGGCACGATGGGCTTGAACAGGAAATCCACGGCGCCAAGATCGTAACCGCGGAACAAGTGTTCTTCGTTTCTATACCCGGTCAGAAAAAGGATCGGGATCTCGCGCGATCGCGGGCGGCTGCGAATCAGCTCGGCAGTCTCGAACCCGTCCATATCCGGCATTCGTACATCCAACAATATGGCGGCAAAATCGTCGTTCAGAACATGCCGGAGCGCTTCCCTTCCGGAATTCGCCAGCACCAGTTCCTGGCCCAAACCGCTGAGCGTGGCCTCCAGCGAAACGAGGTTCTCCGGCGTGTCGTCCACCAGAAGGATTTTCATCCTTCGGTTTACGGCGGGTTCCCGAGCGGTTTCCACGGCATTGCCTGGGGACGCCATGATCAATCCTTATCCAGCGACCCCCATGGCCGCCGGCAGCAGGTCGTTCGCCCGCACCAGCCAGACGCGCAGAACCGAAAACAATTGCTCCAGATCCACGGGCTTGGTGATATAGTCCGATGCGCCCGCGTCGATGCATTTGGCTCGATCCCCTTTCATGGCCTTGGCGGTGACCGCCACGATCGGGATGGAACGGAATTCCGAGATCTGGCGGATGGCCTGCATCGTTTCATAGCCATCCATCTCGGGCATCATGATGTCCATCAGAACACCATCGATACCGGGCGTTTTAAGCAACATCTCGATGCCCGCGCGGCCATTTTCCGCGTGTACTACCTGTAGACCGTGCTTCTCGAGAACCGTGGAGAGCGCAAAGATATTGCGCACGTCGTCGTCCACCACCAGAACTTTCTTGCCGGCGAGCACGGAACCGCTTTGGCGCAACGCTTTCAGAGTGTCGCGCTGCGGTTCGGAGAGATCCGTTTCGGCCCGATGCAGCAACAGCACGGTTTCCTCCAATAGGCGTTCCGGCGATTCCGCGTATCTTACCACGTTCTGCCGGGCGAGGCGTTGAATGGCTTCTTCAGTGCCGCCCGGAAGTCTCTTGGGGCCGCACACCACTATCGGCGGCATGGGCTTGATTTCCGCCTGAATCTCTTCCACCAGTTGAACGGTCGGAATATCGGCTACGCGCAAATCGAGCGCGATGGCATCCAGGTATTGGTGCCTTACCACTGCCAGGGCTTCGCCGCCCGAACCCACCACCACGATCTCGACGTCGCTTCCGCCCAGGGATTCCAGCCAATTGGCCCGCCGGAGTTCTTCCGGAGCGACGATCAGCAGCTTCTTAGTGCGCCGCTCCAGAGAATGATGAATGGTGTTGAAGGCGATATTCAGATTGTCCTTGGTGACCGATTTCTCGAGGTAAGTCATGGCGCCCAGGGCCAACCCGCGCCGGCGGTTTTCATCGCCGGTAATCACGTGCACCGGGATATGACGGGTCGCCGGATCGTGCTTCAGCCGGTCGAGAATCGTCCAGCCGGCCACATCGGGTAAGGTGATGTCCAGCGTAATGGCGCCTGGGACGAACTCGCGCGCGAGCGCCAGCGCCGTGCCGCCACGGAGCGCGACTAGCGCCCGAATGCCTCGCTCGTGCGCCATGTCAACTAAAATGCGCGCAAACGTGACGTCGTCCTCAACGATCAAGAGCACCGCTTCGCCGGGACGAATCAGGTTCCGGTCGTCGTCGATTTCAATGTCGTGCACTACGGCAACGGGCGCCGCGGAGGGAGCCGGCAGAATGATATCCAGCGTCTCGGCATCCGCCACGCTGACGCCGTCCATGGCTGGCTGCGCAGCGCGGCTATCGGCGTTCTGCACGGTGCGCATCTCAGCCTTAGCCGGCGAGACCTGGGCAACATAGGTTTGCGGGAGATACAGGGTGAACGTGCTGCCCACCCCAGGGGCGCTTTGCAGCCGGATCTCGCCGCCCAGCAAGCGGGTGAGCTCGCGGCTGATCGACAGGCCCAGTCCGGTGCCGCCGTACTTCCGGCTGGTGGTGCCATCCGCCTGCTGGAAGGCTTCGAAGATGATGCGCTGTTTCTCTTGCGGGATACCGATACCGGTGTCGGTAACGGAAAATGCGACAACGGATTTGACCCGATTCAGCACTGGGTGATTCGGGCTCCAACCGGAACTGGCCCGTTCCACACGCAAACGCACCGTCCCATGTTCCGTGAATTTCAGTGCGTTCGACAGCAGGTTCTTCAGTACCTGCTGCAGCCGTTTGGCATCGGTAATGATGGTGTCCGCGGGCAAGCTCTCTTCCAGTTCGATGGAGAAATCCAGTCCCTTTCCATCCGCGACATGGCGGAACGTGCGCAAGCAGAAATCGCGCACTTCGCTGTAGCGGACGCTGCCGACCTCGACATCCATTTTCCCGGATTCGATCTTGCTCAAGTCCAGAATATCGTTGATCAGAGCCAACAGATCCGTGCCGGAGGAGTGGATGGTCTCCGCATATTTAACCTGTTTCGAGGTCAAGGTGCTGTCGGTATTCTCCGCCAGCATTTGAGCCAGAATCAACAGGTTATTCAGCGGCGTGCGCAGCTCGTGGCTCATGTTGGCCAGGAATTCGCTCTTGTATTTCGAAGTGAGCGACAACTGTTCGGCCTTCTCTTCGAGCGCCGCCTTGGCCTGCTCCACCTCGCGATTCTTGGTTTCCACTTCGTTCTTTTGCTCGGCCAGCAGGCTGGCCTTCTCCTCGAGCTCGGCATTGGTTTTCTGTAGCTGCTCCGCCAGCGCCTGGCTCTTGTTCAGCAGTTGCTCCGTGCGCATAGTGGCCGCGATGGTGTTGAGCACGATGCCGATAGACTGCGTGAGCTGATCGAGAAAGGCCAGGTTCACATCCGTGAAATGGCGGAACGATGCGAGCTCGATCACCGCGCGGGTGTCGCCTTCGAACAGAACCGGCAGCACCACGATGCTGAGCGGCGTGGCTTCTCCCAGGCTGGAGCTGATTCTAATGTAGTCTTTGGGGACGTCGGTAACCAGAATGCGGCGCTTCTCCATCGCACACTGGCCGGCCAAGCCTTGTCCCATCCGGAACTGCTTGGGGACGTCGTCGTGGTCCTTGGAGGCATACGCGGCGAGCAGCTTCAACGACTCCTGTTCTTCGTCCGTGATGTAGAATGTTCCATGCTGTGCTCCCACCAAGGGAGTGAGTTCCGACAGGAGGAGTCTGGATACGGTCACTAAGTCGCGCTGGCCCTGCATCATGCCGGTGAATTTCGCGATATTGGTCTTGAGCCAGTCCTGATCCGTATTCTTGCGGGTGGTCTCGGCCAGGTTCACAATCATCTCATTGATGTTGTCTTTCAGAGCCGCCACCTCGCCCAGCGCTTCCACCGCGATCGAGCGTGTCAGATCGCCTTTGGTCACGGCGGTGGCGACATCGGCTATGGCGCGCACCTGAGTGGTCAGGTTGGCGGCAAGCTGGTTAACGTTATCGGTTAGGTCGCGCCACAGGCCGGCGGCGCCCGGCACCAAAGCCTGGCCGCCCAGTTTCCCTTCGATGCCCACTTCGCGCGCCACATTGCTGACCTGGTCCGCGAACACGGCCAGCGTGTCGATCATTTCATTGATGGTGTCCGCCAACGATGCGATCTCGCCCTTGGTTTCCAGCACCAGTTTGCGTTTCAGGTTGCCGTTGGCCACATCGGTTACGACTTTGGCGATGCCGCGTACCTGAGTGGTGAGATTGGCGGCCATGGAGTTCACATTGTCAGTCAAATCTTTCCATGTTCCCGCCACCCCGCGCACTTCGGCTTGTCCTCCGAGCTTCCCTTCGGTACCGACCTCGCGGGCCACGCGCGTGACTTCCGATGCGAAGCTGTTGAGCTGATCCACCATGGTGTTGATGGTGCTCTTCAGCTCGAAGATTTCGCCCTGCACATCCACCGTGATTTTCCGGCTCAAGTCTCCGTTGGCCACCGCAGTGGTGACCTGTGCAATGTTGCGGACCTGGGCGGTCAAGTTGCCCGCCATGGAATTCACGCTGTCCGTCAAGTCCTTCCAAGTTCCGGCCACGCCGCGCACCACAGCTTGACCGCCGAGTTTGCCTTCGGTACCCACTTCGCGCGCGACGCGCGTCACTTCCGCCGCGAAGGAGCTGAGCTGATCCACCATGGTATTCACGGTGTTCTTCACTTCCAGGATCTCGCCGCGCACATCGACGGTAATCTTACGCGAAAGGTCGCCCTTGGCGACGGCCGTGGTAACTTCCGCGATGTTGCGGACCTGTGTGGTCAGGTTTGCCGCCATGGAGTTTACACTGTCGGTTAGATCTTTCCAGGTTCCAGCCACTCCGCGCACATCGGCCTGGCCGCCCAGTTTGCCTTCGGTGCCGACCTCGCGCGCCACGCGTGTGACTTCCGAGGCGAACGAACTAAGCTGATCCACCATGGTATTGATGGTGTTCTTCAGCTCCAGAATCTCGCCGCGTGCATCCACTGTAATCTTAGTCGTCAAGTTGCCTTTGGCCACCGCGGTGGTGACTCCGGCGATGTTACGCACCTGGTTGGTGAGGTTGCTGGCCATGGAGTTGACTGAGTCGGTCAAATCCTTCCAGGTGCCGGCCACACCGCGCACGTCGGCTTGGCCGCCCAGTTTGCCTTCCGTGCCGACCTCGCGCGCCACGCGGGTCACTTCGCCCGCGAATGCGTTAAGCTGATCCACCATGGTGTTGATGGTGTTCTTGAGCTCCAGGATTTCGCCGCGAACATCCACCGTAATCTTGCGGCTCAAATCGCCCTTGGCCACGGCAGTCGTTACCTCGGCGATGTTGCGGACCTGGTTGGTGAGATTGCTGGCCATGGAATTGACTGAGTCAGTCAGATCTTTCCACGTTCCAGCCACACCCTTCACATCGGCCTGGCCGCCCAACTTACCTTCCGTACCGACCTCGCGGGCCACACGCGTCACCTCACCGGCGAAGGCGTTAAGCTGATCCACCATGGTATTGATGGTGTTCTTCAGTTCCAGAATCTCGCCGCGCACATCCACCGTGATCTTGCGGCTCAGATCGCCCTTAGCCACGGCGGTGGTGACCTCGGCGATGTTGCGGACCTGGGCGGTCAGGTTGCCCGCCATCGAGTTGACGCTGTCAGTCAGATCCTTCCAGGTTCCGCCCACGCCCTTCACATCGGCCTGGCCGCCGAGTTTGCCTTCGGTGCCGACCTCGCGCGCCACGCGGGTCACTTCGCCGGCGAAGGCGTTGAGCTGATCCACCATGGTGTTGATCGTGTTCTTCAACTCCAGAATTTCGCCGCGCACGTCCACCGTGATCTTGCGGGACAAGTCGCCGGTGGCTACCGCGGTGGTGACTTCCGCGATGTTGCGCACCTGGGCCGTCAGGTTGCCTGCCATGGAGTTGACCGAGTCGGTCAGATCTTTCCAGGTGCCCGCCACGCCCTTTACTTCCGCCTGGCCGCCTAACTTGCCTTCCGTTCCCACTTCCCGCGCCACGCGGGTCACTTCCGAAGCGAATGCATTCAACTGGTCCACCATGGTGTTGATGGTGTTCTTCAGCTCTAGAATTTCACCGCGCACATCCACGGTGATTTTGCGGGATAGATCGCCATTGGCCACGGCGGTCGTCACTTCCGCGATGTTACGAACCTGGGCGGTGAGGTTGCCCGCCATGGAGTTGACCGAGTCGGTCAAGTCCTTCCACACGCCGCCGACGCCCTTGACTTCCGCCTGGCCGCCTAACTCGCCTTCGGTACCCACTTCACGCGCCACGCGAGTCACTTCGGACGCGAACGCGTTCAATTGGTCCACCATGGTGTTCACGGTGTCCTTCACCTCCAGGATCTCGCCGCGCACATCCACAGTGATTTTACGCGACAGGTCGCCCCTTGCCACGGCCGTAGTTACTTCCGCGATGTTGCGGACCTGAGTGGTCAGGTTCGCGGCCATGGAGTTCACACTGTCTGTCAGATCCTTCCAGGTGCCGCCCACGCCCTTCACATCCGCCTGGCCGCCGAGTTTGCCTTCCGTGCCCACTTCGCGCGCCACGCGGGTCACTTCGCCGGCGAAGGCGTTAAGCTGATCCACCATCGTATTGATGGTATTCTTCAATTCCAGAATCTCGCCGCGTACATCCACGGTGATCTTGCGGCTCAGGTCGCCCTTGGCCACGGCCGTAGTCACCTCGGCGATGTTGCGCACTTGCGCCGTCAGGTTGCCCGCCATGGAGTTCACGCTGTCGGTCAGATCTTTCCACGTGCCGGCCACGCCGCGCACATCGGCCTGTCCGCCCAGCTTGCCTTCCGTGCCGACCTCGCGCGCCACGCGCGTAACTTCCGATGCAAATGAGCTGAGCTGGTCCACCATGGTGTTGATGGTGTTCTTCAGTTCCAAAATCTCGCCACGCACGTCCACCGTGATCTTGCGGGATAAGTTCCCCGTGGCTACCGCGGTGGTGACTTCCGCGATGTTGCGTACCTGCGCCGTCAAATTGCCGGCCATAGAGTTGACCGAATCGGTCAGATCCTTCCAGGTGCCGGCTACGCCCTTCACCTCAGCCTGACCACCCAGCTTGCCTTCTGTTCCCACTTCGCGCGCCACGCGGGTCACTTCGGAAGCAAATGCATTCAGCTGATCCACCATGGTGTTGATGGTATTCTTCAGTTCCAGAATCTCACCGCGCACATCCACTGTGATTTTGCGGGACAAATCGCCGTTGGCCACGGCGGTGGTCACCTCCGCGATGTTACGGACCTGGGCGGTGAGGTTGCCCGCCATGGAGTTCACACTATCGGTCAAATCTTTCCACACGCCGCCCACGCCCTTGACTTCGGCCTGGCCGCCGAGTTCACCTTCCGTACCCACTTCGCGCGCCACGCGAGTCACTTCCGAAGCAAATGCGTTCAATTGATCCACCATCGTGTTGATGGTGTTTTTCAGTTCCAGAATTTCGCCCTTGACGTCCACCGTGATCTTGCGGGAGAGATCGCCGTTCGCCACTGCCGTGGTTACTTCGGCGATGTTGCGGACCTGCGCCGTCAGGTTGCCGGCCATGGAGTTCACATTATCCGTCAGATCCTTCCAAACGCCGCCCACGCCCTGCACCACTGCCTGGCCGCCGAGCTTGCCCTCGGTGCCCACCTCGCGCGCGACACGGGTCACTTCGGAAGCAAACGAATTCAACTGCGCGACCATGGTGTTCACCACGCGGGCCGTGTGCAGAAACTCGCCCTTAAGGGAACGCCCATCGACCTCCAGAGCCATGGTCTGGGAGAGATCGCCCTTGGCCACGGCGCCGATCACACGGGCGACTTCGGTGGACGGCTGGACCAGATCTCCAATCAGGCCATTCACCGAATCGAGACACTCCGCCCAGCCCCCGAAAGCCGATCCCAGGCTGGCCCTCTGGCTGATTTTGCCTTCCTTGCCAACCGCCCGGCTGATGCGCGCGAATTCGCTCGCCATGCGCTCGTTCAACTTGAAGATATCGTTCAGTGTGTCGGCAATTTTGCCGGCCACGCCGTCCAGATTGACGGGCAGGCGAACCGAAAAGTCGCCATCTTTGAACGCAATCAAGGCTTTCAATAAAATGCTCGTGTCGAGCGCGTCGGTGACCAGTGCGGATTCCATCGGTAGACTCCTTTTATCCGTCGGCGATATGCCGATCGGCAATCAAGCCGCGGGCTTCGTTTTCCTGTGTTCCAGCAAATCCTTAAATATCGCTCCCAAAGCGAGAAACTGCTCCAGACAGGAGGGTTTCCGCAGATAACATGCGGCCCCAAACTGGCTGGCAACCAACCGGTCGCGCGGTGAATCGGACGACGTCAGAACCACCACCGGAACGTGGGACAGCTCCGGAGTTTCCCGTAGGCGTTCCAGAATCTCGGCTCCATCGTGACGGGGCAGGTTTAGGTCCAGTATAATCAGGCTCAATCGCTGCGCGTCCGTCAGGCTCTGCGCGGACGCAATCAACTGCAAAACCTCGGCTCCGTCCGACACAATGCGAAGGACGCAATCCACGCCGTGCTCGCGCAGGGCCTCGCGGATCAGGTAAACATCCGCGGGATTGTCTTCCGCGAGCAGAATTTCATGCTTCGTTCCCTCGTCTGGCGGCATGACCCCTCCTTTTCCGGCCGGGAAGGCTGGGCGGCGCTGAACCGTACAATTCTTGCACGGTGAGGCTGTGCAGATTTTGTATCGCGCCTTCCATTTTCCGGTTCCCGATATTACACGGTTCTACTTGCGCATCCGGTTTTCCGGCCTTTGCCTGAACAGGCAAAACGTACTGTAATGCTCAGAACTGCGTTCTTATGCATGTTTACGTCCATTTGGCTCTACCCTTTTTGCCCCCCGCCAGGCGGATGCCTGCCGTCGGCACGAGATTGGCGGATCGCTTGCTTTCGCCCCAAGACGATGCACAGCGACCAGCCCATTCGAGTATTGATTATCGACGACAACCGCCTCGACCGTCGTCTGTATAAGCAATGCTTGCAAGAATCCCCGGTGTGGCGATTCGAGTTTGCCGAGGCCGATAAGGCCATTACCGGGATAGAGATAGCTGGGGGGTGGCGTCCGGACTGCCTGCTGCTGGACTTTAATCTGCCGGACATGGATGGCATCGAAGTGCTCAACCGGCTGGCAGGCGGCCTCGGAAAATTGCCTTTTGCCACGGTGATGTTGACCGCGTATGGCGGCGAGGAGTTGGTGGTGCGGGCCCTGCGCGCGGGCGCATCGGATTATATTCCGAAGGGACAACTGGCCGCCGGCACGCTGCCCCATACGGTAGTCAATGCCATCCAGCGGTTCGGAATGGAGCAGCAGATCGAGCAACAGCAAGCCGCACTGACAGTTAGCGAACGCCGCTACCAGAGCTTGCTCGAAGCCATCCCGCAAATGGTCTGGATTGCCAGCGCGGAGGGCCGTCTGGAGTATGCCAACCGCCCGTGGCTCGACTATACCGGCCTGGACCTGCAGGAAGCGGCGCATTTGGGATGGGATCGTTTGCTTCATCCGGATGACGCCGAGCAAACCTGGAGCGCCTGGAACCAGGCAACCAAGTCCGGCGCGACTTTTGAAATCGAACACCGGCTCAGGCGGGCTTCCGACGGGAGCTACCGCTGGCATTTGGTCCGCGCCGTACCGTTGCGGACCGAGGCTGGCGAGGTTGCAAGCTGGCTGGGCGCTTGCACCGAAATCGAAGACCAGAAGCGGGCCGAGAACGCCGCGCGCGAAGAGCAGAAACGCAAAGGGATTGGGCGGCTGGCGGGCGGCGTGGCTCACGATTTTAATAATCTATTGGTTTGCATTCTTGGCGGCGCCAGTTGTGCGATGCAGAGTTTGCCGCCCGCGCATCCGGCCCAGGAGATGCTGCAGGATGTGCTGCATGCCGGAGAGCGCCTGGCAGAACTCACCCGCCGGATGCTGGCATACGCGGGCAAGGCTACTTTTCACGTCCAGCCGGCCAACGTCGGCGAAATCGTACATGACGCGTGCGAGAGCATTCGCGCCTCGATCCCCGGGACCATTGGCCTGGAAATCCGGAGCGCGCCCGAAGTGCCGCCGGTGAAGACCGATACGACGCACATGCGGCAAGCCATCGTCGATTTGGTCTTGAACGCGGTGGAAGCAATCGGAGAAGGATCGCCGGGCCGCATATCGGTGCAAACCGATGTAGTCGAGATGGGCGCCGAGTCTTTGGCGGCGTGCGGATTCGGACCGGCGGCGAGCACCGGCCAATACGTGGCGCTGGAAGTACGAGATACGGGCTGCGGTATGGACGAGGAGACTCGCAACAAGATATTCGATCCCTTTTTCACGACCAAATTCATGGGCAGGGGCCTGGGCTTGGCGGCGGTGCATGGCTTCGTGCGCAGTACGGGGGGAGGCGTTCAAGTAGACAGCACGCCCGGTGAAGGCACTCGGTTCCGGGTACTGCTGCCGGTGGCGGCCGCGCAAAGAACTTCGCTTGGCAGGTGCGGGTGATGGCTCCTGACATGCCGGCGCAACCCAAAGCTCCAGCCGTGACTGCAGTGCGACCACCTCTTGAAGAGTGCTATATCCGCTTCAATTCCGATTCGCTGCATGACCTGATGAGCCCGGTGAACCAGGTGGGAACTATGGCCGAGTTGATCCGGCGGAATTGCCGCGGCGCCTTGGATGAGGACGCGGAATCCCTGTTCGACTTTATTCAAAGCTCGACGGGACGGCTACAGAGACTGGTAGCCGGATTGGGGACGTTTCTGCGCGTGGCGGGTTCGCCAACCTCCTGCCGCCTTTGCGACGCTAATACGCTGCTAATGGGAGCCCAAGCCTCGATTCAAGCGGGGATCGACCAACACAGCGCGGTGGTGACTCACGATCCGCTTCCGGAGCTGTACTGCGATCCAAGCCAGATCGGCTATGCGCTTGCCAGCCTGATGGATAACTCGATCAAATTCCGGCGCCAGCTTAGGCCCGAGGTGCATGTCTCCGCGGCCGCGGGCGAGGGCTTCTGGGTGCTCTCGGTCCGCGACAACGGCATTGGCATCGACCCCGCGCATAAAGATCGCATTTTCGGCTTGTTTAAGCGCCTGCATAGCGAAGCATATCCCGGGGCGGGTGTGGGGTTGGCTATCACGCGGCAAATCGTCGAGCAGCACGGGGGCCGGGTTTGGGTGGATTCACAACTTGGTTGCGGTGCTACTTTCTTCTTCAGCCTGCCGCAAGCGGCCGTCCGCTGAACCGTTCGATGCCTTGGTGACACCGGCTGGAAGCCGGGGAATGGTGAAATAAAATGTCGATCCCTCACCGGGCGCAGATTCCAGCCAGATCGTCCCGCCATGGTTTTCGACTACCCGCTTGCACAACGCCAAGCCCACTCCGCTACCCGGATACTCGCTGCCGTGCAGGCGCTTGAACACGGTGAAGATGCGGTCCCAATACTGCGGATCGATGCCAATGCCGTTATCCCTAAATTCGAACTGCCAAAGACCCTTTCGTTCGTCGGCCGAAATGTAAATGCGGGGCGCCTCCGCCCGGCGGTATTTGATGGAGTTGCCGATGAGGTTCACGAACAAGCGCACCAGGCCCGGCTGGTCGCCATGGATCGTGGGCAGGGGATCGTGCGTAATCACCGCTCCCGACTCCCTGACGACCAATTGCAGCTCAAAGAGCGCCGCCGCCAGGACCGTCTCGGTCGACACGAGCTCAATCGCGCGATCAGACGCGCCGACCGACGAAAAATTCAACACATCCTGCACGAACGATTGCATGCGCGTCGCTGCCGAAACGGCGATCGCGATATACTCGTCCGCCTGCTGGTCGAGTTGCCCGGCGTATCGCTTGGCCAGAAGTTGTGTATAGGACGCGACCATTCGCAAAGGTTCATTCAACTCATGCGACACCATATAGGCGAACTGCTGCAATTCGTCGTTCGAGCGGCGGAGCGCTTCCTCCGCCTGGCGCGCCCGCAACAGCGCGCGTATGGTAGCTATAAGTACGGCCGGTTCAATAGGCTCAGTCAGATAGCTGTCCGCGCCGCCGTCCAGGCCATCCACCATGTTACTCGGTGAAGTACTGGAAGCGGTGAGATGCATGACGACGATACCCGATGTCGCCGGATTGTTCTTGAGGCGCCGGCAGACTTCCATCCCGTTCATATCGGGCAAGTTAACGTCCAACAAGACCATCTCCGGCTTCGACTCGGATGCCAAACGCAAGGCCTCCTGGCCAGTGGCAGCCTCAGCTACCTTAAAGCCGGCCTGCGCCAGAATCTTAGTGCGCGCATAGCGGGCCGGACCGTAGTCGTCAACGTTGATTATGGTCTGCATACCTGCCGATGTCGTCATTGTACCAAGGGCGCAATGTTCTCAAGCATTTCGCGGACCACGGCTGCCACGTCCTCCGGGCGCTCTTTGGATACGATGCCCGCCGCGCCTTCCAGCCGGCTTAGATCGGATGCGTACAGGCGCATTGAAGTGTTAATGACCACCTTGATGTCGCGCGTCCGCGGATCGGACTTGAGATTCCGGAACACTTCGAAACCGCTCATCTCCGGCATCGCCAAATCGAGGAAAATAAGACGCGGACATTCCTCGCGCGCCTTGGCCAGCCCGTCGGCGCCGTTCGATGCCTCCGATACCGGTACGTTCATGGCCCGCAGCAGGTGTTTCAGCAGATACCGGTCGCGCTCATTGTCGTCGATGATGAGGACGCGGTCGGACGGCAATTTAGCGCCCAACCTGATCAACTCATTGCGCAGCGACTGCGGGTCGACCGGCTTCATCAGGTAACTATCCGCTCCTAATTGATAGGCCTTGCGGGGATCGTCGAGCGTAGTCGCCACCAGAACCGGTATCTCCTTCGTTGCCGGCGATTCCTTCAGCTTCGCCAGGAAACTCCAGCTATCCTCGCCGCGCAGTAGAATGTCGAGGATAATCGCCACCGGCCGGAAGCTAGCCAGCTTGCGCTGCGCCTCCGCCACCGTGACTGCCCGGACGATCTGGAATTCCGAGTCTTGGAGCCATTTGCCATAGAGCAGTGCGGCTTCGTCGCTATTCTCCACCACGAGAATTGGCTTCATCCGCGGCTGCAGGTCGAACTGACCGTCGTCAGTGCTCCCCGGCTCCGTCCGATACGAAGCCGGCAGCACCACGGAGAATGTCGACCCGGCTCCTACCTCGCTGGTCAACTGCACCTCGCCGCCCAGCAGATGGGCCAGCTTGCGGGATAGCGGCAGCCCCAGGCCCGTCCCCTTCACGCGTCTCTGAATAGGATTCTCGATCTGGGCAAAGTCCTGGAAAATGCGTTCCTGGTCCTCCGGCGCGATGCCGATCCCAGTATCGGCAACGGAGAACTTAATATGATCTCCATCCACGGTCACGGCCGATACGCGGACCTCGCCGCGCTCCGTGAACTTCAACGCGTTCGAGATGAAATTGCGCAGGATCTGAGAAATCTTCCCTTCGTCGGAATATACGGGCGTCGATTCCTCCGGGGGTTCAAATACAAGATTGACGGACTGATTGAGGAACAGCGGCCGCAGCATGCCGCGCAGCGCGCCGAAAAGGTTGGCCACGTCGAATTCGACCGGCTTGACTTCCACCTTGCCAGCCTCGACCTTGGCCAGATCCAGCAGGTCGTTCACCAGTTCGTAGAGATCTTCCGCCGCCTTTCTGACGAAGCTCACCTGCTGTTGTTGTTCCGGGCTCAATGGACCGTCGACCTCGTCGGCCAGGAGACGCGCCAGCGCCAGGATCGAGTTCAGCGGCGAACGGAACTCGTGGCTCATGTTCGACAGGAATTTCGATTTCAGCTCGTCGGCGCGGCGTAGGTGATCGGCCTTTTCGTCCAGCTCCGCATACAACGCGACCACACCGCGATTGGTGTCCTGCAACTCGCGGTTTAGAAAGGTCAGCTCCTCCTGGCGTTTGCGCAGTTCCTCAAGGGTTCCCAGCAGTTCCTGGTTTTGAAGCTGAATCTCGGCGAACGGGTCTTCCGGTTTTGCGGCCGCCAGAGCCTCGGCCATGCGGACTACCATTTCGCGTGTGACCGTGCTTGCCCGCTGGGGCAGGCGCTTCCTCAACAAAACGGTGGTACCGCGGGCATGATCGGACTGAATATCGAACTCGTCCATTAGGCGGCGCGCGCCGAGAATACCCATCCCCATACCTGTTGAAGATCGATAGCGGCCCTCCAGAATTCCGTCCAGGTCTTTAATGCCGGCGCCGGTATCCGATACGCGAATGGCCAGGGCCTCGGGAACCTGGGGGCCTTCCATGGCACAAGCGATGGCGTATTCAATCTTGCCCCCGCCGGCGTAGCGGAAGGCGTTGCGGGCAATCTCGGAGACGGCGGTGGCAATACGGGTCTGGTCCTGCGCGTCGAATCCCGCCAGCCGCGCGATCTGGCGCGCACGTTGCCGGGCGGCCACAGTATCGAGTTCGTGCCGAATGTTAAGAGTCAGAATCGGGATATTCGTCAAATGCGTCCTGTCCATTAACTATCTGGCCACCACGATGGTGGCGTCGTCGTTCCCGCGCGAAAAGTCGCGATAGATCACTCCTGCAATGATGGCCGGGTCATTCTGGTGCAAGCCCGGGTAATCGGATAAGTTCCAATGCGTCCCAATGCCATCGGAATGCAGGACCAGGATGGCGCCATCGGCCCAAGGATAAGTGAACTCTCGAAGATGCCTGGCCTCCACGCCGGCCGTGCCATTGGTCGAAACCATCCGCCGGGGCGGAGATCCATCGGCAAATATCGTAGCGCTGATATTGCCGAGCCCGCCAAAAGCGACCGTACCCCGCCCCTTATCCACATCGGCAACCGCTACGGCAGCGCCACGGGTGGACCGCAACGCATCATGGACGGCCGTGAGCATCCCAGTTACCGAAAGATTCGGGTACTTATACAACGTGTCGACCGCCATGGCCGCGGCGCGCGCGGCATCCGGACCGTGCCCCAAGCCATCGGCCAACAAGAATGTACGGCGCGCCAGGTTGCCCGTCGAGCCCCATTGATCGCCACAGACTTCTTCTCCGGGCTTGGGCACTTGCACCGCGCCAACCTCGCCTGGAGCCAGGATTTCCCGCCCGTCGGCCGCTATGCGCGCTAGCAGCACGGTGCCGCGCCCGGGCCGCGAGTAAATCTCGGTATACGATGCGAGACGCGTAATAGCGCCCAAACCGTTGCCGGAAGTACCGGTGGTGCTATGCCCGTCCTGAAGGGACTCTTCGACACTTGCGATTCCGGGACCGCGGTCGAGAACCAGGATCTCCAGCAATTCTGCCGGGGGGCCGCTATGCGGGTGGGCCGCCACGCCGACAGCTCGCCGAATTATGATCTGTCCATTATTCGCGTGCTTGAGCAGGTTTGTACAGGCTTCCGTTACAACAATGGCCGCTTTTTCGGCCATATTTTCGTCGAAGTCCAGTTCCACCGCCAAGCGCCGCGCATTCCGGCGGGCCTCCGCGGTCTGGCTGGGATCCTCAATGCGAGATATAAATGTCCCCAAGCGGGTTATAAGCCTTTCCATCTGAGGATTGCCACGCGCGTACCCCTGCCCGGCTCAGACTCGATTTCGAATTCGTTGGAAAGACGTTTCGCGCCGCCCAGCCCGAGACCCATGCCCGATCCGGACGTAAATCCGTCCTTTAGGGCTTGGGCTATATCTGCAATCCCCGGGCCCTGGTCTTCAAAGATCACTCGCAGGCCCCCGCGCGAGCCGTTCTTAATAATTTCCACTGTGGCAGTACCACCCCCGCCATAGTCCAGCGTGTTTCGGGCCAATTCGCTGGATGCGGTCACGATCTTGGTCTGATCCACCAGATTGAAGCCTAGTTCAACCGCACACCGGCGGACCGCCTGCCGAACACCCACAATGTCCTGGGATGCCCGAATTTCGTATGTCTCAGATTTCTGCGTTTCCATCGCCGTCCTGAGCGTCTTCATCCGAAGCGAGATGGATGCGCAAGGCCTGCATGCCCTTTTCGACGTCCAACGCGGTGCGGATACCTTTCATCGGCAAACCCAGCTCCACCAGCGTGATCGCCACCGACGGCTGCATGCCTACCACGACAGTATGGGCATCCAGCAGCCGGGCCATGTTTGCGATATTGCTCAGCATGCGTCCGATGAACGAGTCCACCATCTCAAGCGCGGAGATATCGATCAACACTCCGTGGGCGTGCCATTTTACAATCTGTTCGGTCAGGTCGTCTTGCAAGGTAAGGGCCAGCCGGTCGTGCATGTCCACCTGGATGGTGACCAGGAGGAACCCGCCCATTTTCAGGATTGGAATTCTTTCCACGCCGTCACGTCTCCTAACTCGCGCTTCCGCTGGAATTCTTTAGGCGCGTCACCGCGTAGCCGGTACGCTTCAGCGCGACGGCAAACGCATCGGCCAGCGTCGCCTTAGTAGTCACGTCCTCAAGGTTCACGCCCAGATGGATAATGGTCTGCGCAATCTGCGGCCGTATTCCGCTAATGATGCAATCGGCTCCCATGAGGCGCGCCGCGGCCACGGTCTTCAGTAGATGCTGGGCGACCAGTGTATCCACCGTGGGAACGCCGGTAATGTCGATGACCGCGATATCGGAGCGGGTCTGCACGATGGCCTCCAGCAGATTCTGCATCACGACTTGCGTCCGGGCGCTATCCAAGGTGCCGATCAGCGGGAGCGCCAGGACGTTATCCCACAAGCGCACCACGGGCGTCGACAGTTCGAGAAGCTCCTGCTGCTGGCGCGCGATGACCTCTTCGCGGGTTTTCTGAAACGCTTCGGTAGTGAAGAGGCCGAGCCGGTCTAGCAGGAGCGTGGCTCTCCATATCTCGTCGGTGAGGGTCTCGGCATCGGTCGAATTCTGGCGCATTCGGGTGAACAGCGGCTCTTTGAGCGAGAAGATGAAGAGGGCAGTTTCGACAGGCGTAGAACCGGATCGGGCACGCGTGGTCGAGAGCTGGGTAAGAAAGTCGCGGACACCCGCCCATGCGGGCGTTGAGATGTCGTCGCTATGGCTTTGGGCCGCCTCGCGGAAGGACCGCAGGAATTCGCGGCACTGTGTTTGAAGCTGCTTTTCCTCTGTAAACCGCCGGCCGGACGCCTTCGCCTGTAGGGCGATCCACTCGTTTAACAGGCCTTGTTCATCTTTTTGAAGCGTGTCGTTCAGTACTTTTCCGATGTCGGCCAAAGTCTTTGAACCTCCGGCCTTCCATTGTAGTGGTGTGCCATGGAATCGGCAAGGCGTAGAGCCCGGTCGGGGGGCCTGGGATGGCATCCAGCCGTTCGCGGACGGCAATGGGGATCTACTGCATGGCGTAAGAGCTGAGCACCTTCATATAATTCGCCCGCTCAAACGCCTGCGGTTGCGGAACCGCGTTGCGGCTCATACTCCCCTGCATCTGGCGGATAGAATCGTACTCATGATCGCCGAGCCAGATCAGCAGCTCGGTCAGAATGGTATCCAGGTAACCGATGCCTTTCTTTAGCAGCGCGGAAGTCATCATGGCGACTTTGGCCCCCGCCATCATGGCTTTCACGACATCGGTGGCGGCGTGGACTCCGCCCGTCAGCGCCAAGTCCGGCCGCACATTTCCGTAGAGCACCGCGATCCAGTGCAGCCGCAGAAGCAATTCGTACGGACTGCTCAACATCAAGTTGGGTACTACTTCCAGGGCTTCCAGATCGAAGTCGGGTTGGTAGAAGCGGTTGAACAGCACCAGCCCATCGGCGCCCGCGCCTTCCAGCCGCTTGGCCATATTCACCAGCGAGCTGAAGTATGGACCCAGCTTCACGGCCACGGGGATGTGTACGGCGGATTTCACCGCGCGCACCAGGTCGCAGTATTTCCGCTCCACCTGATCGCCAGTGACATCCGGGTCGACGGGAATGTAGTAAATGTTTAACTCCAGCGCGTCCGCGCCGGCCTGCTCCATTTCTTTCGCGTACTTCAGCCAGCCGCCAACGGAGGTCCCGTTCAGGCTGGCGATCAACGGAATGTGGACGGCTTCCTTCACCTTGCGGATGTGCTTCAGGTAACTCTCGGGGCCGCGGTTGTAACCGAGCATGTCGGGGAAGTGCGAGATGCCCTCGGCGCCGACATCGTCGCCCGCTGAAATGAAGCGGTCCAGCTCGTTGCTTTCGAGAGTGAGTTGTTCTTCGAAGAGCGAATGGAGAACCACGGCCGCCGCGCCCGCATCCTCCATGCGCCGGATGTTACCGACGTCCACGCACATAGGCGAGGAGGAAGCCACCAGTGGGTTCTTCAGCTTCAATCCCAGATAAGTCGTCGAAAGGTCGATAGTTTCGGATAGGTCGATCATTGTTGCACCTCCTGCGTGCCGCCAATCGGCATATGGACCATGTTTTCGTATATCTTCCAGCGGTCTAGCACATCCTGCTGCGCCAGTTCGAGCAGGTGGTGCGCTTCGTCCGGGTGGCTCTTGGCCAGCATGGTATAGCGCGTCTCATTGTAGACGTAATCCTTCAGTTTGATGCTGGGCCGGCGCGAGTCGAGCTGGAATGGATTCTTGCCCTCGGCCACCAATCGCGGGTCGTAACGGAACAGCGGCCAGTAACCGGATTGCACGGCGGCCTTTTGCTGATCCAGTCCGTGGACCATGTCGTAACCGTGGGCGATGCAGTGACTGTAAGCGATGATAATGGAAGGGCCGTCGTACGACTCGGCTTCCATGAAAGCCTTGATGGTATGGCTATCGCTGCCGCCCATGGCGATCTTCGCCACGTAGGCGGCGCCGTAATTCATAGCCATCATGGCCAGATCTTTCTTGGCGCCGGGCTTGCCGCCGGCCGCGAACTTGGCGACCGCGCCGCGCGGCGTGGATTTGGACATCTGGCCGCCGGTGTTGGAGTAAACCTCGGTATCCAGCACCAGGATATTGACGTTGCGATTGGATGCCAACACGTGGTCCAGTCCGCCGTAGCCGATATCATAGGCCCAGCCGTCGCCGCCAATAATCCATACGCTTTTTTTAACCAGCGCATCGGCCAGACTCAACAGATCGCGGCTCTCGCGCGACATGGCAGACGACAAACTGCGATCGTCCGCCCCACGCAGTTTTTGCTTCAGAAGCTTCACGCGGGCGCGCTGTTCGAAAATGCCGGTCTCGGTGCTCTGGTCGGCGTTCAGCAGCGCTTGTGCAAACTCTTCGCCAATCGCGACGCCCAGTCGAGCGACCAGTTCACCCGCGTACTCCTTCTGTTTGTCGATGGCCAGGCGCATGCCCAGCCCGAACTCCGCATTATCCTCGAACAACGAATTGGACCACGCCGGCCCTAGGCCATCGCCGTTGACCGTGTAAGGCGTGGTTGGCAGATTGCCGCCGTAAATCGACGAGCAGCCGGTGGCGTTGGCGACAATGGCGCGGTCGCCAAAGAGCTGGCTCATCAGCTTGATGTAGGGCGTCTCGCCGCATCCCGCGCAAGCGCCGGAGAACTCGAACAACGGCTGGAGCAATTGGCTGTCCTTGACCAAGCTTTGAGTCAGCAGGCGGCGGTCGATTTCCGGGATCTTGAGGAAGAAATCCCAATTCGCGGCTTCCGGCTCACGCAGCGGCGCTTGCGGCGCCATGTTGATCGCCTTGTGCTTCACTTCGCTCTTGCTCTTGGCCGGGCAGACCGCCACGCACAGCGCGCAGCCGGTGCAATCCTCGGGCGCGACCTGCAGCGTGTACCGCATGCTCTTGAAGTCTTTCCACCGTGCGGGCACGGTTTTGAATGTGTCCGGCGCGCCCTCAGCCTGGGCGGGTTGGTAAACTTTGGCGCGGATCACGGCGTGCGGGCAGACCAGCACGCACTTGCCGCACTGGATGCAAAGCTCTTCGTCCCAAACGGGAATCTCCAGCGCGATGTTGCGCTTTTCCCACTGGGTGGTGCCCGTCGGGAAAGTGCCGTCGAGCGGCATGGCGCTGACCGGCAGAGCGTCGCCTTCTCCTGCGATGATGCGTGCTGTGAACCGCTGCACGAAGTCCGGCGCACCAGCCGGGACAGGCGGGCGCATATCGAAGTTGGAAGTGGCTGCGGCGGGGACTTTGACTTCCGAGAGTTGGCTGAGCGTAGCATCCACGGCCGCGAAGTTCTTCTGCACCACCGCCTCACCGCGCTTGCCATATGTCTTCTCGATGGAGTGCTTGATCGCGGCAATGGCTTCCGCGCGTGGCAACACGCCGCTGATGGCGAAGAAGCAGGTCTGCATGATGGTGTTGACGCGGCCGCCCATGCCCGTCTTCTTGGCCACTTCGTAGCCGTCGATCACGTAGAACCGCAGCTTCTTGGCCACGATCTGCCGCTGGACTGTGAGCGGCAATCGATCCCATACATCGTCGGGGCCGAAGGGGCTGTTCAACAGAAAGGTCGCTCCAGGTTCGGCGGACTTCAACACGTCGAGCCGCTCCAGGAACGAAAACTGGTGGCAGGCGATGAAATTCGCATTGGCGATCAGGTAGCTCGAGTGCAGCGGTTGCGGCCCGAAACGCAGGTGTGAAACGGTGATGGCCCCGGATTTCTTGGAATCGTAAACGAAATATCCCTGCGCGTGGTTGGCGGTTTCCTCGCCGATGATCTTGATGGAGTTCTTATTTGCGCCGACGGTGCCATCCGCGCCCAAGCCGTAGAACAGCGCGCGCACGGTGCCCGGCACTTCGCTCGAAAAAGCGGGATCGTATTCCAGGCTGGTGTGGCCGACGTCATCGAGGATGCCGATGGTGAAATGATTCTTGGGTTTGGGTTTCGACATCTCGTCGAAGATGCCTTTCACCATGGCCGGCGTGAATTCCTTGGAAGAGAGACCGTAGCGCCCGCCGATCACGCGCTTGCCGGTGACCATCGCTTCGCTCAGCGCGTTGACTACATCGAGATAGAGCGGCTCGCCCGAACTGCCCGGCTCCTTGGTGCGGTCGAGGACGGCGATCGTCTTCACCGAAGCCGGCAGCGACGCGATGAAATGTTCGATGGAGAACGGGCGATACAGGCGCACTTTAACGAGGCCTACTTTTTCGCCGGCGGCGTTGAGATGCGCGATGGCCTCTTCGGCCACCTCCGCGCCCGACCCCATGATGACGATTACGCGCTCGGCGTCCGGTGCGCCGAGGTAATCGAACAAATGATATTGCCGGCCGGCGACCTGCGCGAACTTGTCCATGGCCTTTTGCACAATGCCGGGGCAAGCTTGGTAGAACGGATTGGACGCTTCCCGCGCCTGGAAAAAGACATCGGGGTTTTGGGCCGTGCCGCGGATCACGGGATGATCGGGCGAGAGCGCTCGGGCGCGGTGGGCTTGCACCAGGTCGTCCTCGATCATGGCGCGCATGTCGTCGGGCGTAAGCTGTTCGACCTTGGCCACCTCATGCGAAGTGCGGAAGCCATCGAAGAAGTGCAGAAACGGTACGCGCGCTTCCAAGCTGGCGGCTTGCGCGATGAGCGCGCCATCCATGACTTCCTGCACGGAGTTGGAAGCCAGCATGGCGAAACCTGTGGCGCGCGCGGCCATCACATCGCCGTGGTCGCCGAAGATGGAGAGCGCCTGCGAGGCCAGGGTGCGCGCCGCGATGTGGAAGACCGTGGCGGTAAGCTCGCCGGCGATCTTGAACATGTTAGGGATCATCAACAGCAAGCCTTGCGAGGCGGTGAAGGTGGTGGTGAGCGAGCCGGTTTGCAGCGCGCCGTGCAGCGCGCCGGCCGCCCCGCCTTCGCTCTGCATCTCGACCACCGACGGTACGGTGCCCCAGATGTTGGGCCTCAGCTCGGCGGACCACTGGTCCGCCCATTCGCCCATGGGCGACGACGGCGTGATCGGATAAATGGCGACCACTTCGTTGATCTGATGGGCCACGTAGGCGGCGGCTTCGTTGCCGTCGATGGTGACCTTCGGTCGGGTGATGCCGGATGGACTGGCCAAAACTTCCCCCCTCTGCCGCTGATTGCGGATGGCTGAATGATCTAAACGATATTATAAGACCTGTTTATCGTTAATGTCCACACTTTTTTATTCTGAGCTCGCGGATGGCCCATGTTTCGTGTGGACGCCTGGCGCATCATGGGGCGTGATTCCGTCTCGGCTTGGGCCCGGGTTGGAAAAGGTTGCCGACAAGGCGCTGTTAGAGGCAGAATCGATTGTGACCTACCTACGCGAGCATCCGGCGCGTTAGAAGGCGCCCAGAGCGACGTCACACCCGTAGCCCGAACCGAGCCAGCATCTCGCGCCGCCCGAGACTGGTGACATCCAACGCCCTGCTGTCAAGATCCCGGCTCACCCATTTCCGCTTCAACGCGACCTCCAGAAGCGCCGCGCCCAGCGCCCCGCCGATATGCGGCCGCCGCTCGCTCCAATCCAGGCATCCGTATGCGAAGCGCCGACGTAGCGCCCGCGTGGCATCCACATCGATGAGCAGCGCCGCAAGCGCCTTCCGCCCGTCACGGCTCACCGTATAATCGGCCGATAGCCAACCCAAGGCCTGCAAGCGATCGTGCATCGACACGCCCAACGTGCCCGCCATATGGTCGTAGCAAGTGCGCGCGGCGCGCAGCCGGTGCGGCGTGGCCGGCACGAAGCGATCGCGACGGCCGCCGGCCAGAACGCTCAGCCCTTCTAACGCACTCGCCACGTTTGGCCCTTCCAGGCTGTAATAACGATGCTTCCCCTGAATCAGCACCTTGACCAGCCGCTCCGCCTTCAGCCGGTGCAGGTGCGCACTGGCGGTCGACGGACTGACGTTAGCCGCCATTGCCAGTTCAGTGCTCGTTCGGGCGCAGCCGTCCACCAAGCAGAAAAGCATGCGCGCGCGGGCCGGCTCGCCGATAGCGGCCGCAATGCCGGAGACCGCCGCGTCAATATCGTCTTCGACATCCATACTTTGATGATAGACGAAGTGTGCATGTTCCGGGACTGGCATAATGTCGGGATGACGATTACCTGCGTCATCCGCTACGAGATCGATCCGTTCCAGCGGGACGGGTTCAAGAAGTACGCCGAGAATTGGGGCCGCATCATTCCCAGATGCGGCGGCCACCTGGTGGGATATTTTCTTCCGCATGAGGGCGCCAACAATGTGGCGTGGGGTTTGATCGCATTCGATAGCCTGGCTTCCTACGAGGCCTACCGGGCACGCTTGCGCGCGGATCCCGAAGCGCGCGAGAATTTTGGCATGGCACAGTCCAAGCGCCTGATCCTGCGTGAAGAGAGAAACTTCGTTGAAGTTGTCGATGGAACGTTCGGCCTTCCCTCGACGCTCGCGGGTCCAGCGTGGCCGCGATGTTGACGCAAGCCGAGAAGGGACAAACCTTTCGCGCCATGCATGCGCGGGACGGCGCATTCATCATCCCCAATCCGTGGGACGCCGGTACCGCGCGTCTGCTGGCGCACCTGGGCTTTGAGGCGCTGGCCAGTACCAGCGCCGGTTGCGCATTTTCGGCGGGGCGGCCGGATAACACCATGGACCGTGGCGAGGTGCTGGCGCACGTGTCCACGATCGCCGGCGCCACCAGCATGCCTGTCAGCGCCGATCTGGAAAACGGCTTTGGAGACGATCCGGAGATCGTGGCGGAAACCATTTGGATGGCGGCGGCCGCGGGAGCCGTGGGCGGAAGCATCGAAGATATGTCCCGGCATCCGGGCCGTCCCATTTATGAGCGGGCGTATGCGGCCGATCGAATCCGCGCGGCGGCTGAGGCGGCGCGCGCTCTGCCCTTTCCATTTACTCTCACCGCGCGCGCCGAGAATTACCTGGCCGGCCGGCGCGACCTTGGAGACACCATCAAGCGGTTGCAAGCCTATCAGGCGGCGGGCGCGGATGTGCTCTACGCGCCGGGCCTTGCCAGCCGGGACGATATCGCCGCCGTGGTTTCCTCCGTGGATCGGCCCGTCAACGTGGTCATGGGACTGCAAGGTGTGCAATTGAGTCTGGCGGATCTTTCGGCGATGGGCGTCAGGCGCGTCAGCGTCGGCAGTGCGCTTTCCCGTGCCGCCTTGGGCGCATTCCTGCGTGCGGTTCGGGAAATGCTGGACCACGGCACTTTCGCCTTCGCGAGCGAAGCGGCTAGCTATGCCGAAATCAACGCCATGTTCGAGACGCCACGGGTTTGATTCAATCGCCGTCGGCTAGCCAACCTTCTGGAACCCCGCCGCGCCGCAGGCCGTATTATCATCATAGGATTCCAGTAACTTTGGGCCACGGGCGGCCTGAGAGGCCGCCGCAGGCTGGGAGCCTGCCCCACACATAGGAGTTTGCTTGGCATTAACGATCACCGGTCTGTCCAAGACGTATCCCAACGGCGTAAAGGCGCTGAAGAACCTTTCGCTCACCATCGGCAACCTCATGTTCGGCCTTCTGGGTCCGAATGGCGCGGGCAAGAGCTCGCTCATGCGAACGGTGGCTACCCTCCAGGACCCCGACTCCGGCTCCATCGATCTCGACGGGCTGAACGTGCTCACGCAAAAGGACGAGGTGCGCAAGATCCTGGGCTATCTGCCGCAGGAGTTCGGCGTATACCCGAAGATCTCCGCCATAGACCTGCTGCAACACTTGGCGGTCATGAAAGGCGTGGTCAACAAGACCGAGCGCAAGCAAATGGTGGAAGGCATCCTGCAACAGACGAATCTGTGGGACGTGCGGAAGAAGTCGCTGAGCACCTACTCCGGTGGCATGAAGCAGCGCTTCGGTATTGCGCAGGCCCTGCTTGCCAACCCGAAGCTGATCATCGTGGACGAACCTACCGCCGGCCTGGACCCCGCGGAGCGCAACCGCTTCCTCAACCTGCTCAGTTCGATCGGCTCCAATGTCACAGTCATCCTTTCCACGCATATCGTGGAAGACGTGCGTGAGCTATGCCCGCGCATGGCCATCATCTCGAACGGCGAGTTGCTGGTAGAAGGCGCGCCCGCTGACGCGCTCGAATCCCTGCGCGGAAAGATCTGGTCGAAGGTAGTGGCCACCGACGACGAACTGCGCGCCCTTGAAACCGCCTTCAACGTGGTCTCCACTCATCTCATCGGCGGCCTGCACGAGGTTCGCATTTACGCCGACGCCAGTCCCGGCGACGGCTTCCACCCGGTCGATTCCAGCCTGGAAGACGTCTACTTCGTGAACCTTGCCCGCCAGTCGGCAAACTGATTGGGAGAGGAGACGACCACATGAACATGTTCTGGGAATTCTTCACCTTCGAGCTTAAGTTCCGGTTTAAGAGCTTCTCGACCTACATTTACTTTGCCGTCTGGTTCGCCTTCAGTTTTCTGGACATTGCCAGCGAGAATTTCGGCCCCATCGGCAATTCCAACGGCAAAGTGCTGCTCAACGGCCCCTTTGCCAACATCTATAACGACATCGGCATCAGCTTCTTCGGCATCATCGTCATTGCCGCGATCTTTGGAACTTCGATCCTGCGCGATTTCCAACGCGACACCATCCAGATCCTGTTTACGAAACCTATCTCAAAGTTTGCTTATCTCGGCGGACGCTGGGCCGGGTCTTTCGCGGCCACCGTCTTCGCCTTCTCCGGTCTGCTCTTTGGCGAGTTCTTCGGCACCTTAGCCCCTTGGGCCGACCACGCACGCATCGGCCCGAATCACCTGTCCTGGTATCTGCAGCCGTTTTTCTCCATCGTAGTCTTCCAGATTTTCTTCCTGGGGTCGCTCTTCTTTCTGGTGGCCGCCCTATCGCGCAAGATCTTCATCGTCTACCTGCAAGGCGCGTCGATCTTCATGCTGTATCTTCTGGGCATTACTATTTTCAACGCCACGCGATCGTTGGAGCACTTCTGGTCCGGCATTCTCGATCCCGTCGGCTTCCTCTACCACGATGCCATCACGCGCTACTGGACCGTGGTCGAACGCAACACGCTGCTGTACTCGTGGTCGCCGCACGCCGCGGACGGCGTTTTCCTGTATAACCGGCTGCTGTGGGGCTCCGTCGGCCTGCTCTCGCTAATCGTGCTTTGGAAGCTATTCCCGATGTCGGTTGAGGCGCTGACGGCGCGCTCCAGCGGCAAACGCGCCGCGCTGGCCCGCGAGCAGGAACTCACTGCTGTCGCGCGGCGCAGCCTCGTCGCAGCGAAACTGCCCACGGTGCACCAGTTATTCGGCGCTGGGACAACCTGGACGCAGCTCGTGTCGCTTACCCGGCTGCGCATCTCCACTATCCTGCACGAAGTCCCCTTCTGGGGCATTGTCATTCTGATGGCCGGCATCGCGCTCAACAACGGCCACTATGCGGGCCATGTCGCGGATCAGAACGTCTGGCCCGTGACCTACTTGATGCTGCAAGCCGTGGAAGGCGGCGCCGAGCTATTCTTTTTCATCGTCGCCGCGCTCTACGCCGCGGAGCTTATCTGGCGCGAGCGGGACACACACTTCTCCGGCATCCATGATGCGCTGCCCATCTCGGAGACCACCGACTGGTTCTCCAAATTCTTTGCCCTCTGCTTTGTGGAGGTCATACTGCTCACCGTGGCTGGCCTGTGCGGCATCCTCATGCAGACGATCGCCGGCTATTACAACTACGAGCTACTGCAGTATGCCAAAGAGCTTTATGTGGTCACCTTTCCGCAGGTGCTCACCGCCGTCCTACTGGCGCTCTTCATCCAGACGGTGGTTTCCAACAAGTTCATCGGGCATGGCATCGTCGTCGGTATCTTTGTACTGGTGCCCATCCTGTTCAGCTTCGGGTGGGAGAATACCCTTTATCTCTTCGGCAACACGCCGCCCTATACTTACTCGGATATGAACGGCTACGGCCATTTCGTGCCGGCGCTTTTCTGGTCCATCGCATATTGGCTGGCTGTCTCGTGCTTGCTGGCCACCGCCTCCATCGCGCTGGCCCGCCGCGGATCGGACGACGCCTGGCCTGCGCGCTTCCGCCTGGCCCTGCAGCGCGCCCCGCGACTGATTCCCGCCGCGGCGCTCTTCCTCATCGCAGTCATTGGCAGCGGCGGGTGGTACTACTACAACGCGCACGTGCTCAACGAGTATCTCACCGCCAAGGACCGCCGCCACATCCAAGCCGCATACGAGCGGAATTTCAAGAAGTACGAGAATTTCCCTCAACCAAAGGTCATCGCCGTCGACGCCAATATCGACATTTTTCCCGAGCGCCGCTCCTTTTCCGGCGCCGGCCACTTCGTTCTGCAAAACAAGACGGCGCAGCCGATCGGCCAGATACACATCACCAACCAGTGGCAATCGGTCTCGGACCTGCGCTTCGACCGCCCATTCCATGTCGTCTCCAGCAGCGCGCGGGCGCTCTACACCATATACCAGCTCGACACCCCCCTCGCTCCGGCCGACACGCTGAATCTCACTTTCCACACCGGCTATACCAGCCGCGGCTTCAAGGACGGTAACGAGCGCCCCGAGTTCGCCTATTCCGGCACCTTCTTCGACAGCAGCTACTTTCCCGACATCGGCTACAACGCGGCCATCGAGCTTGACGACCCGCGCCGGCGCCGCGAAGAGCACCTCCCCGAGCAGGAACTGCTCCCGCACCGCGGCGACCCCGCCGGGTCCGTTGCCAACCTGTTCACCCTGCACTCCGACTGGATTAGTTACCACACAACGGTCAGCACTTCCGACGATCAGATCGTCCTTTCCCCCGGCTATCTTACCCGCGACTGGCATGCCAATGGCCGCCACTATTTCACTTACGACATGGGCAACGTCAAGACCCTGGACTTTTGCTCCTTCGTCTCGGCGCGCTACGACGTGAAGCGCGAGATGTACCCAGGCGCAGCGAATCCGATCGCCATCGAGGTCTATTACACCCCCGCGCACACTTACGATGTCGCCGACATGATCGATGCGTCAAAGGCGGGCCTCGCCTATTACGAAAAGAACTTCAGCCCCTTTCAATACCGGCAGTATCGCATCCTGGAGTTTCCGCGCTACCGCACGTTCGCGCAGTCGTTTCCGAACACCATCCCGTTTTCTGAAGGCATTGGATTTATCGACCGTGTCGAGAAGCCCAAGGATATCGACTTCGCCTACTTTGTCACGGCGCATGAACTCGGCCATCAGTGGTGGGCGCACCAGCTTATTGGCGGACATGTGGAAGGCTCCAACATGCTGGCCGAGACGCTGGCGGAATACTCCGCGCTGATGGTGATGCAACGGAAGTACGGCCGCGATAACATGCACCGCTTCCTGAAGCACGAGCTCGACAGGTACCTGCGCGGACGCGCCGGCGAAATCCGCCGCGAGCGTCCCGTTGTATTGGTCCAGAATGAGCCGTATGTGTGGTACCAAAAGGGCGGCCAGGTGATGTATACGCTGGGCGACTACATCGGCGAAGACAAACTCAACCTGGCGCTGCACAACTTCCTGATGCAGTACCGCTACGCAAACGCAAACGACTCCCAGTCCGGCTTGTATCCCGACACGCGTCAGTTCGTTGCTGCCCTGCGCTCCCAGACGCCCGCGGACTTGCAGTACTTCATTACCGATGCGTTCGAGAATATCGTGCTTTATGATAACAAGGCAATCTCGGCGACTGTCGCGCCTACCCCGGACCACAAATACAAAGTCACTCTCAAAGTCCAGGTGCGGAAGCTGCAGTCGGATGGGAGCGGCAATGAGTCGCCCATGCCGCTGCACGACCTGATCGACATTGGCGTATTCAGCGGCAAGAAGGACGAAGAGAAACCGTTGCACCTCAAGAAGGAGTGGCTCACCCAGCCCAGCCAGACATTCGAGATCATCGTCGACAAGCCGCCCACGCGGGCGGGTATCGATCCTTATAACAAGCTGATCGACCGCAACGCGGACGACAATTTAATTGACGTGACTAAGGAGTGAGCGCGCGTGCGCCACGCGCTGGGGCGGGGCAGCAGTCTTCGGCGCACATGTCGCGCGCAGGGTCGCCCATACGTTCCAGGACAAGCTCGCGGATCATCGCGGCGAAGCGCGGATCGGCGCCCACGGTCTCGGCGCGAACCATGTTCAATCCGAGTCGATCGCACAACTGGCGGGCTTCGGTATCTAGATCGTACACCACTTCCATATGGTCGGAAATGAATCCGATGGGCGCCAAAATCACATCGCGTGGCGCGCCCGCGGCGGCTAACTCGCGCAGGTATTCCAAGACATCGGGACCCAGCCAGGACTGGCCGGGCGATCCGCTCCGGCTCTGATAGACGAGGCGGTAGGATGGACTCCCCACACGCTCCGCCACCAGGCGGCAGGCTTCTTCTACTTGTTGCACGTAGCGGCTAGTCTCCGCCATGGCGACGGGAACGCTGTGCGCAGTGAACGCCAACGCCGCTGCCGTGCGCCGTTCCGCCGGAACTCGCTGCAGCGCCATGCGCACGCGCTCCGCCATCGGCTCGATGAATCCGGGATGGTTGTAGAACACCCGCAGCTTCAGCACTTCCGGCGCGGCAGGGCCCACGGCGGTGCGTGCGCGGGCGATGTCTTCCAGATATTGCCGGCAGCCTGAGTAGGAACTATAGGCGGATGTGACAAAGGCAAAGGCGCGGCGCACGCCGTCCGCGGTCATTTGGCGCAGCGTGTCCGCCAGCAGTGGATGCCAGTTGCGATTGCCCCAGTAGACAGGCAAATCCGGACTCTGGTCCGCGAGCGCATTCTGCAGCGCCGCCATCAAGGCCCGGTTTTGATCGTTGATGGGGCTTCGGCCGCCAAAGTGATGGTAGTGCTCCGCCACTTCCAGCATGCGCTCGCGCGGTACGTTGCGGCCGCGCAGTACATTCTCCAGGAAAGGCATCACTTCCTCGGGCCGGTCGGGACCACCAAAGGAAATCAGCAGAATCGCGTCGCCCGTGCTAGTCATCCAAAGCCTGGAACAACTCAGCCAGCGGGACTTCGATCAGGGGATCTTCAGTGTGTAGCATCCCATCTTTGGCTTCGTAAATAACGGACGCGGTGTAGACGTCCGCACGGAGCGCCTCAGTTTCGATTACCCAAAGATACTTGCGGGCCGCGATGCGGACGCGTTGTTCGGCAAAAGCGCGAACCAGTCGCCGCTGCTTGCGCAGATCGCGGAAATATCCGCTGAATTCACCTTGCAGGATGCTGTGCGGCCGTTCCCCCACGTTACGCTCCAGGAGTTCGCTGTCGTCGTAGTCGCAGTCGGGCTGGCAACCAGGGGTAAGGTACTCCCGCTCGGATACCAGAAGCGACCTTCCCATGACTGAAGTATACCGCACACTTCAGTTATGGAGGCGCCCTGCGAGGCCGCTATATCGCACGCAACGTGCAGCTCGACTTAAGTTGTTTAGCCTCGGCCGTCGTTAGCCGGCGCAGGCGGCTACCCGCACAGCGTTGGTCTGCGTTAGTCATCCAGCGCCTGGAACAGGTCCGCCAGTGGGACCTCGATCACAGGATCTTCAGTGCGCAGCATCCCGTCTTTGACTTCGTAGAACGAAGACGCGGCGTAAACATCCGCGCGGCGCTCTTCCGGATCGATGAGCCAGACGTAGGCTACGCCGAATGCCAGGTATTCGTCGGCCTTTTTGCGCACCCGGCTCATACGATCTTCGGGTGAGATGATTTCGACTACGATGAACGGAGGCGTGCTGGGGACGGGATCGCGGGGCGCCGGCTGCAGGAACACGCACACATCCGGGACCCGGTATTTGCGGGCCCCGATGCGGATGCGTTGCTCGGTAATTACCCGAATTCCAAATCGCCTACGGCGCTCATAAAAGAAGGAAGCTAGCGCAGTTTGGATCAGACCATGCGGTTGTTCTCCCACATTGCGCTCGAGGAGTACGCCTTCGTCGTACTCGCAGTCCGGCTCGTAGCTGGTGGTGAGATACTCCTGCTCGGATACGAAAAGCGAAGTTCCCATGCCCAAAGTATACCGCAGGTGAGCGTAGCCCTACCCGTTCATGGAACTCGGCGTTGCTGCGGGTCTTTCCTAGTGTTTCTAGGAGAAGCTCCATGTTCTCCACCGCTGAGCTGACGGCAACCCAGGGCGAAGATGGCGTTGGCATGGTCGACCCGCCAGCGCATTCCCGACTGCTTCAGGCGGAGTCCCATGACGGTCTTGCAGCCAGCTTCGACCACTTCGGAGCCAACAAATAGACCTTCGCTACGAAACTTGCCGTAACGCATCCGTTGTTTGTTGGTTTGGAAGTAGTCGACAGCTTTGCGGACTGCCTCTCGGACATTGGGCTGACGAGGGCGTGGCCGGTACATGGATGTGACCACGGCTTCTACATAGCCGGCATCGAGTTGCGTCTAGCGGGCAACAGCTCACCGGGGCGATCGAGACCACGACATTATATCGACTGCCGTTGGGAACCGTTTGCGGGTTCCAGTTGGCGGCAGAGCTCCGGCAGCGTAGCAACTGGCGTCCGTGCCGGCCCACATTTCTGTGGTGGCTTGGGCCGAGGCGGCCCCTTGCTGCTAAACTGCCAGCCAGACACACTTGTTGGTCGCGGACGGGAAGTATCTCTACCTGATTCTGAACTCGAGCGGACAAGGCCTGACCGCATACCGGGTCTGCATGCGCGACCGGAAGATCGAACCGGTACTAACCCTGCCGGATGTCCGGCTTCCGTAGATGCTCGCTTTTGGTTTGGCCTGGCGCCGGATGACGCGCCGCTATTCTTGCACGATCGCACCGCCGGCGGCCTTTACGCGCTCGACTGGCGAGCAGGTTGAGCGCCGCCGCCGCGCGAGATACAATCTTTCAAGGCCGCATCCCACCTGCGTGCCGATAAGTGCTGATATAATCCACTGACAGGCTAAATCGGTGGCGACCGCCTCATCCACGAAGCCATCCGCCGGCGCGATTGCCGCACTAATCGCGCTGGCCGTCTTCACTGTCTTCATCACCTGGCGTGCCAAATTGCTCGAAGCCGGCATCGCCGGCGCCGGCAAGACAGTGGCGCTCCTGAACAAGCCGGCCCCGCAGGTCACTCTCGCGGGACTGGACGGCCATCCAGTATCCATCGCGGACTTCCGCAATAAGAAAGCGCTGATAGTGACCTTCTGGGCAAGTTGGTGCGGGCCGTGTCGGCTGGAGATGCCCATCCTGCGCGATTTCTACAAGAAGAAGCCGCAAGCTAATACCGATTTTGAGATCCTCGCAATCAGCGTCGATGACGATCGCGAAGCTGCCGCGATCGCCGCCAGCGAGCTCAAAATGCCGTTTCCCGTCCTGCTGGATAGCCTGCACACAGCCGCGGACGCATACCAGGTACAAGCCATCCCCACAATGGTGGTCATCGACAAAGACGGCAAAATCACATTCGGAAAGGTGGGTTTTGATGCGGCCTTTGAAACACAGTTGAACGCGCACTTCGGCATCGCCAATTTCCCCACGCAAGGAGCGCCGAATGCCCCCGGCCATTGAATTCCGTGGCGTGACCAAGCAGTACGGCAGCCCGTCTTCCGCCGAGGGCGTCACCGCGCTGGCGGATGTGTCGTTTGAAGTGGAGGCTGGCGAGGTCTGCGGATTCCTGGGGCCGAACGGCGCGGGCAAGACCACCTGCATCAACACCCTGATGGGATTTCTCTTTGCGGATTCGGGCGAGGTGGCCGTGCTGGGCTATCCGCCGGGCGACGTTCGCGCCAAAAGCCAAATCGGATTCGTACCGGAGAATTTCGCCTTTCATCCCTTTCTCACCGCGCCCAAACTGCTGCGGTTCCATGCCGCCCTGGCGGGTTTGGATGCTACAGTTGCCGCCAACCGCATTCCGGAGTTGATCGCCCAAGCCCAACTTTGCGGACACGAAGGCTTGCGCATCGGGAAGTATTCACGGGGCATGGTGCAACGCCTGGGTATCGCGCAGGCGCTGCTTGACGACCCTCAATTGCTGGTGCTGGATGAGCCGACCTCCGGCCTCGATCCCGCAGGGCGCAGGGATGTCCGCGAGATCCTCCTCGAGCTCAAGTCCCAGGGAAAGACCGTTTTCCTCAGTACCCACATCCTTTCGGAACTGGAACAATTCGCCGACCGGGTGATCATCGTCGATCGCGGCCGGCTGATTCGGGAGGGTCCGCTGGCCGAGCTGCTCGACCGCGGCGGACGCGTGGCGATCTTCGTGGACAGGCTGCCCGAAGAGATGGAGACGCTCTTGTCCGATCGCGGAGCGACTATCGAGCGTGGCGCGCAAGGCGTGCGCGTTCTAGTCGATCCGGTTTTGAAACGCGAAGCAGTCGAGAGACTCTGGGCCGCCGGATGCGATGTCGTCAGCATGCATCCGGTGCGCAGTTCTCTGGAGGATTTGTTCCTTACGCTGGTACGCGACGCGGAGAAGTCCCAATGAGGATCCGCGCCATCGCGCTCCTGACATTCTCCGGCTTCTTGCGCAACAAGCTGATGATTCTCTTCCTGACTCTGTTCGGCGTCGTGGTGCTGCTCATGATGACGCCGCTGATGGTGTTCAAGGCGCAGGCCGGCGCGCCGGGGATGCCGCACGCGGAGAGTATGGTGCTGGGATTGATCGGCAGCATCATGTCGCTGCTTAGCGGATTCGGCAGCTTGTTGGCCGCCTGGGCCGCGGCCGACGCCGTTTGGACCGACATCCGGAGCGGGACGATACTAGCGGTGCTAGCGCGGCCGATCCGGCGTTGGGAGTTTCTTCTGGGCAAGTTTCTGGGCGTCCAGTTCTTAATGGCCGCCTACGTGTTGATGATGCTTGGGCTCAGCTATCTGCTGGCCGCCATCGGGGGCGAGCGTATTCACCCCGCGCCTTGGCTGTTGATCGTGTATCCGCTGGTGCGCTACGCCCTTTATAGCGCACTCGCCATGCTGCTGGCCACGGCCATGCACCCGGTCGTCTCCTTCGCCATCATGCTGGTGATTATGGTGGCGGAACTGATGGTCGCGCCGGCCAGCCGGGCTCCCTACTTGCCCGCATGGTTTAAGGCGGGTCTGTACGCCGCGCTGCCCTCTCCGGAGTTACTTTCGGAAACCCGCTTTCTCACCATTACGGAAGCTGCGCTGAAGAACACTTCCCCCCTGCATCATCTGACTGCGCTGGCGTACGGATTGGATTGGACCGTGGTGTTCTTTTTGGCGGCTGCATGGTTGTTTAGCCGTCGAGGCCTCTCTAAGTAAGGCGCGTTTCTCGGCACGCCGGACCCGCCTGGGTGCGTCTAGTAGATCAACATTATTGACGCCCCGCGCCACCCGCCGTTACACTCACTTCATTGCACTCGGGGGTGTAATGCGCGTTTTTCTCTGGCTTATAGGATTTCTAGCCGTCTGCGCCAACTTGCCGGCACAGTCCGACGGCGCCGATCCGCTGCACATTGGATCGGTCAACGTGTCGGGATCGATTCATGAGCGCTACGAAGATTGGGATTTCTTCGACGCTAAAGGCGAAAATCACTACGGATATTCCGGTTCGCTCCTCCGTCTGATGTTGAGCCAGAACAAACAAAGTTATGACTGGGGTTTCGAACTGGCCGCGCCGATCTTATTGGGGGTACCGAATCATGCGGTCGAGCCCTCGCCCCTCGGGCAGTTGGGTTTGGGTGCAAACTACTACGCGGCGAATCACAACGATCAAAACGCCGCCAGCGTTTTCGTCAAGCAGGCCTATCTGCACCTGAAGGGCGACCACTCCAACGTACGGCTTGGGCGCTTCGAATTCACCGACGGCGGAGAAGTCACGCCCGCTGACGAGACGTTGGCGATCGTCAAACGGGATGGCATCTCCCAGCGGCTCATCGGCACCTTCGGCTTTTCCGACGTGCAGCGCAGCTTCGATGGCGCGCAGTATAACTATACCGACGGTTCCTGGAACTTTACCGCCTTCAGCGCGGTGCCGGACCGCGGCGTCTTTCAGGTCGATGGCTGGGGATGGGTCACCACGCCTGTAACTTATGCGGCACTGACCAAGCAAGTCACCGACGGCGCCAGCAAGGCCGAGTGGCGGCTGTTCGCGATTTATTACAACGACGACCGCGGCGTGGTCAAGACTGATAACCGTTCCGCCGCCGTACGCGCCAAAGACCTGGGTGGGATAGACATCGGCACGTTTGGCGGACACTACATCCAGGCGTTGCCCACCGCCATTGGCACATTCGACCTACTAGGCTGGGGCGCGTTGCAGACTGGAAAGTGGGGCCTGCTCACGCAAAAGTCCGGCGCCGGCGCCGCCGAAGTTGGCTTCCAGCCTAAGATTGTGAACGCGGTGAGGCCATGGCTGCGCGGCGGCTACTTCTATTCGAGCGGCGACAACAATCCCAATGACAACACTCACGGCACGTTTTTCGCCATCCTGCCGACGCCGCGCGTGTACGCCCGCTTTCCGTTCTTCAACGAAATGAACAATCGCGATCTGTTCGCCGAGCTGATGCTGCGCCCCGCCAAAGGGCTCACTCTCCGCTCGGACATACACGGCCTATGGCTCGCCAACAAGAACGATCTCTGGTATTCGGGCGGCGGCGCGTTCCAGCCATGGACCTTCGGCTTCAATGGGCGCCCGTCCAACGGCGCCACCGGTCTGGCCACGCTTTACGATCTCAGCGCCGACTACCAATGGACGCGCGGCCTCTCGACAAGCCTCTACTTCGGCTACGCGCGCGGCGGCGCGGTCGTTGAGCATATCTTCCCCGGCGACAGCAATGGCACCCTCAGCTTCGCGGAAGCGAACTACCGCTTCTGACCTTTGACGCGCGGCTGGGGATGGACTACCACATTCTCCACGGACTCCAGCGCCAGCCGGTTATCCGGTTTTTCGACAGTTCCGAAGTGTTTAAACAATCCAGTGACAGTGGCTTCGACCACCGGATTCTTTTTCACGTCTTTGACTAGTTTCCGGTAGCCCTTGCTCTTCAGAAGCAGCGCGAAGTGCGCATCGTCGGGCATGAAGAACTTCAATTCGCCGCCGCAGGCGTCATCGGTCACTCCCGACGGCAAGTCTTGGACGCCCGCCTCCACCAGCGCCCCCATCTGCACCACTTTTCCGTCGAAAGCCTCGGGATGCTTGGCGATTTCGCAAACAGTCGTCTTCACCACGCCGCTAGTGTTGGCCTGTCCGAAAACGAGAATTGCGGTCAGCCCGAAGCAGGAGATTAGCTTCAATACGCGCATACCAAAGAGCATGCTAACCCGGTGCGCCCCCTAGCCGATGCAGCAGGGCGACGGTGGCGCCGCGGTGACACTTGAGGCAGAGCGTGCGCATGTTGGCAAGGTCGCATTCGCCGCCCCCTTCCGCCACGGGCACGATGTGGTCGGCATCCCACAGGTGCCGGCGGCGGCCCCAGTCCTTCTCGAACTGGCGGCGCGCGGCATAGTCCAGCTTGCGTTTGTCCTTGCGCAAAGCCTCGGTGTCCAGGCCGCATTGCGCACAGACGCCGCGGTCGCGCAGAAATACTTGCGCGCGCAGGTAGCCGGGATCTGTGCGCAGTTTCCATGCATGCACGCAGGCGTCCGAGCAGAACGTGAAGCGGCCCTTGGGGACTTCACCGTGGCACCAACGGCAAGGCTGCCGGCGGCGATCCACCCACCCCCCTGGCTGTGTGCGGCGGGTGCTCACAAGCGCAGATCGTAGCCTTGCGCGCGCATGCCATCGATCAGGCGGGCGCGAATCGCGGCCACCTCCTCAGACGACAACGTGCGCTCCTGCGAGCCGAGGGTCAGCCGGAACGACACGCTCATGGTACCTTCGGCGAGCGGCGGACCGGCGTACTGGCGCTGGTATTCAATCGATTGCAACAGCGGCCCGGCCAGCGCCGTGAGCTTGCCGCGCAGATCGCCCACCAGTTCACGGACGCGTGCCACCACGGATAGATCGAACGCGCTCGAAGGATAGCGGCGGATGGGCGTGTAGCGCTTCTCTTTGGGCGCGGCGGCCTGGACCAGCGTCAGATCCAGATCCAGCATGGCGGTGCGGCCTGGAGCCAGGGAGGGGTGCAATTCGAACAGGCGGCCCGCGACAGCGCCACGCCAATGGACTTCCGCCGCGCGCGCGGGATGCTCGTAGAGCTTGGCGGCGGCGGGGCGGGCCTCCGCGCCGGGCATCAGGCACTGGGCGGCGCGCTTCATTTCGAACAGACCCGCGGCGCCATCGCCATCCTTGCTGTAGATGGCCGCGGCAAGGTGCGGGATCTCGCGGGGCAGGCCTTGCGGCTGCTTATGGATCTCGCGGCCGATTTCGAAGATGCGGAAAGCGTCGTAGTGCTTGCCGTTCTCCAGCACGTTGGCGCGCAACTCGGGCAGCAGCGACATGCGCAGCAGCGATTGGTTGGGCGCAATGGGGTTGGCCACCGTGACATGTTCGGCCGGCTCCATCCCAAACGCGCTTGCATCGGCTTCGGCCACGAACGAATAATTGTAGACTTCGGTGAAGCCTTGGTCCCCGAACACGGTCCGCACGGTGCGATGGAAGGCGCGCTCTTCATTCGCGGGCGGCACGGTGGACAGCACGGCAGGCGGGCGGGGAGCGATGGAATCATAGCCGATCATGCGGCCGACTTCTTCCACCAGATCGTCCTTGACGGAGACGTCCTTGGTGGCGCGCCAGGTGGGGACCGTCACCGAAAACACGCCCGGCGAATCCGTCGTTACGCCGAAGGCCAGCCGCTCCAGGATATCGCGCACCTCATCCGCGCCGACGTCCTTGCCCAACTTGCGCACGAGCCAGTCCATGGGCAGCAGGATGGGCGGCGGGGGCGCGATGGCCTTGCGCCGGTCTGCAAGACCGCCGACGAGGCGGATGCCGGGCGATAATTCCTGGAGCAGTTCGATAGCCCGCGCGAGGCCGCGCACAGTGTTGGCGGGGTCCTGCGATTTCTCGAAGCGCATGGAAGCGTCGGTGCGCAGCTTCAGCGCCGACGAAGTGCGCCGGACGCTGGCAGCATTGAAGCATGCGCTTTCGAGCACGATACGCCTGGTGCCCGCGGCGATGGCGCTATGCTTGCCGCCGATCACGCCGGCTAAGGCCACGGCGCCTTGCGCATCGGCGATGACCAGGTCCGACGCGCGCAGCGTGAACTCCTGATCGTTCAGGGCCAGGAAGTGTTCGCCTTCGTGCGCGCGGCGGACAAAGATGGTATCGCCGTGCAGCAGATCGCGATCAAAGGCGTGCATGGGCTGCGCCAGTTCGGACATGATGAAGTTGGTCATGTCCACGATGTTGTTGATGGGGTTCAGACCGACGGCAGTCAGCCGGTATTGCAGCCAGAGCGGCGAGGATCGGACGGTGACGTTGTCGAACACCAGCGCGCTGTATCGGGAGCAGAGATCGAGGTCTTCGATGGCAACGTTAATCGGCGCGGGCGCGGTGGGAATGAGGGACGCCTGCACCGGATCGCGCAGGGGCCGGCGCACAATGGCGGCTACCTCGCGCGCCATGCCGAAGTGTCCCCACAGGTCGGGGCGGTGGGTGATGGACTTGTTGTCGATCTCGACGATGCTATCGGGAGCGCAGCCGGCAAGTTCGCTATCGCCTTCCCCGTCGAGCTCAACGATGCCGGCGGTGTCGCGATTGACGCCGAGTTCCGCGCCGCTGGCCAGCATGCCGTCGCTCTCCACGCCGCCGACCACTTTGGTGCCGATGGGCACATAGACGCCGATCATTCCGGCGCGGCAGTTGGGTGCGCCGCACACTACGATCTTCCGGCCAAATGCACCGGTTTCGACGACGGCTTTCACGTTGTGGCCGCCGGGGATGGGTTCGACGGACACCACGCGCGCCGCGCAGGCCTGGGCCAGCAGCCCGCCAGTTTCCTCGATGCCCTCGCACTCGGCGGTGCGCATGGTGATGAGGCGCTCGAGTTGGCGGGCCGGAGTGTCCAGCCCCGGGACATATTCGCGAATCCAGTTGTATGAGAACTTCATTAGCTTAGAATTGCTGTAGAAAACGCAGATCGCCGCTTTGCAACAAGCGAATGTCGTCGATGGCATAGCGCATCATGGCCAAGCGGGTGAGGCCCAGGCCGAACGCGAAGCCGTTCCACTCTTCGGGATCGATGCCGCTCATGCGCAGCACATTGGGATTCACCAGGCCGCAAGGCAGCAACTCGACCCAACCGCTCTGCTTGCAGACAGGGCAGCCGGGACCGCCGCAGATGAGACACTGTATATCCAGTTCAAAGCCAGGCTCCACGAAAGGGAAATACCCCGGCCGCAGACGCACGGTGACTTCGCGCTTGAAGATGGCGCTGAGCAGGGTCTTCATGAAATAGATCAGATGCGCCACGGAGACGTCGCGGTCGATCATCATGCCTTCAAGTTGATAGAAGGTGTGCTCGTGGGAGGCGTCCACATTTTCGTTGCGGAAGGCGCGGCCGGGCGCGATCATGCGCAGCGGCGGTCCCAGGCGCTCCATGCCGCGCACTTGCACGGGCGAGGTGTGGGTGCGTAGCAGATGGCCGCCGGTGAGCCAGAAGGTGTCCTGCATGTCGCGCGCGGGATGGTCGGCGGGGATGTTCAGCGCGTCGAAATTGTGATATTCGTCTTCGACTTCGGGACCGTCGAGCACGGCGAAACCGAGAGAGACGAAGAGGTCTTCGATTTCGGATTGGATCTGGGTGATGGGGTGCAGATGGCCCATTTGCGGGCCGGGCGCGGGGAGCGTAAGATCGAGCCACTCGGCGCTAAGGCGGGTCTCCAGAGCATCGGCGTCGAACTGGCGGCGGCGGGTTTCGTCGGCCGATTCCAGCTTCTGCTTAGCGGCGTTGAGCAGTTTGCCGATGCGCGCGCGGTCCTCGGGAGGGAGCTTGCCCATGTCCTTACCGGCCTGAGTCAGCGTGCCCTTGCGGCCGAGCACTTCGACGCGCACTTGCTCCAGATCCTGGGGCGAACGGGCGGCTTGGATGCGGGCCAGCGCGGCGGATTCGAGATCCGCTAATTGTTGTTCGAGCATCGGTTGGAGATTTTATTCTAACTGCTTTGGCGCGGGGGGCGGGCCTGCTATGCCGCGAGATCAATATGTGTCCTCACGCCGCAAGGAGCAGGCCTTTAGATTACACGGATTGGCCCTGAATGTCATACCGGAATCGAAAGCGGCCGGACCGGATGCGGTATTGGCCGTCATCGGCCTGGACGCCTTGGAGCTTCTTGATCAGATACCGGCGGCTACGGTTATAGGGGTCTTGCTGTAGAATAGCGATGATTTCCCGATAGTATTCTGGCAACTCGGAGTGCTGGGCAGCAAGTTTTTTCAGTTCACGATCAAAACGGCTGACTGTGAGGACCAGGAATTCCACGCGTTACCCTCCACCTTCGATCAGGCCTTATTTGGAGGTTTATTTGGAGCGTTTGCTGACAGGTTTGGCGGAACGGGCCATCAGTTCGCGCAATAGCTCTGCGGCCGGTCTGGTGCGTCCGGCGCGTAAATCTTTGTTGCTCTGGCGGATCTGGGCTTTGACACGCGGGTCCCGCAGCTCAAGGTAATCCTCCATCTCATCGGCGTCCATGATGCCGATCACAGGAGTGCCGCCCTTCTCCAATATGAAATACTCATTATTGCAGTGGGCACGTCTGGCTAATTGGCCGAGACCAATTCGGGCTTTGGTGATCGGTATGCGGCTCACTATGGCGGAAGACGGTTTTTTCAAGGGGAACCCTGTCAAATTCCAGCGCTGGCTAAAGTATAGCAGGGGGGCGAGCCCCCACGGTCACCCCTGGGGACGGTTGCCGCCGATGGCGGCGGTAGCCAGCATGCCTCCCAGCCCCATAGTCTCCACCGCCGACGAGGGCACGATCACCATGGAGCCTTTCTCCTTGATGGCCTCGTACAGCATGTTCATCGCGCGCAGGTGCAGCGCCACCGGATTGTCCTGATAGGTCAAGGCGGCCTTCGAGAAGTTGTCCGCGATTTCGGTTTCCGCCTGGCCCAGGATGATGCGTGCCTGCCGCTCGCGCTCGGCCACCGATTGCACGGTGATGCCCCACGGATTGGTCTTCTCGTCCAGGATGCGCTGCAGTTCGTGGCCCAGCGTCTCGCGTTCCGTGATCATCTGCGCCAGATGGTGGCGGCCGATGGATTCCCGAAGCGCCGTCTGCGCGCTCAGCGTGATGGCGCCGATGAAATCCTCAACTTCGAGAATAGATTTTTCGGCGTTCCACACCACCCAGAAGACGATGGCATCCACGTTGACCGGCACGGTATCGCGCGTGAGCGCCGATTCGGCCGTGACACTGGCTACGCGCACGCGCTGGTCCACGAAGCGGCTCAACGAATCCACTATGGGAACGATATGGAACAAGCCAGGGCCGCGCAGGCCGATATAACGGCCCAGCCGCAGCACGGCGACTTTCTCCCATTGGTCGGCCACGCGAATCGCGAACATGAGGTAGATCCCGATGGCGCTGGCCACCAGCGCGGGTACGGGTTGGTTGGTGGCGGCGGTCACCACGACGCCGGCCACGATGCAAACGATGCCGAGCGCGGCGCCGATGCTGCTGATGGGCATTTTCTCGCCCTTTTCGAATCCTTCCTGTCTTCCCGA